>JBKOXY010000450.1:0-3165 GCA_046725125.1 Pseudomonadota bacterium
CTACTTCCCGGCGCAAAATTGCGCTTTGGGGATCGTCGGTCAATTGAAAGCCGTAAGGCAATGCCCGCCGGAGTGACCGGCGGGCGGTATAGCTTGAGCGGGGACGGACTGCCTACTGCCTTGATTGCTTTTCTATCGCACGGCCGATGTTGACGACGTTGTCGGCGATGATGCCGAGGCCAACCCAGCGGTTCATTCCGTCGAAGCCTTTGTAGCGGCAGCGATCGAGACCGTGTCGCCGCTTGACCACGCTGATGCGCCCCTCGCATCCGGTCCGCCATTTTTGCCCATTGCGGAACCAACGCTTCTTCTGCTCGCGTTTGCGCTCGCGGCTTTTGCTGGAGCGATTGGGAATGCACACGCGCTTGACGCCCATCGCCTTTGCCGCCGCGTCGTTCTTGGCGGAATAGAAGGCGGCGTCCGCCGCGACCAGGCGCGGTGGACGTCCCAGCTTGGCCTGGTGTGCTTCGATGGCAGGGATCAACAGGTCCGCATCGCTCGGCCGCCGATTGTAGACCTCATAGTCAATCACGATCTGATTCTCGGCTTCTTGCAGTTTCACCATATTGCCGAATTGGTTGGGCTTGCCGAGCTTACCCTTGCGGATGACTTCGGTTGCGGGCTCGAACAGGCTGAGGACCTTGCCTTGCGTGCGCGTCTTGCCGTGGAAGATGCGTTCCCGGGTCTGCCGCATGACATGACGGACCAGCGGCAACATCGTATCGAGTTGCTGACGCAGGCCATCCAGCGCGAGCTGCTGCAACATGTCAACAGACAGCTTTACGCCTTCGGCGACTTCGTTTGAGAAGCACTTTGCCTGTCCCACCACCCGGCTCGTTGTTTCCAGCAATTGGTGATAGCGCTGCTTCAGCTTCTCCTGATTGATCGGTCCTTTGGCGCGCGCAACCCGCGCGATCTCCAGAACCCGCAGCTTCACGCTCCGGCTTCGATCCCGCAGCCTGGTTCCGGTCGCGCCGGCGATCGCAGTGATCTTCTTCATGATGCGGGTCAGCACCCGCACCCCGTCCCCCAGCAAGGTACTGTCGGTTGGATGGTGGATGTTGGTCTCCACCACTGTCGTATCCACGCGCATTCGCCGTCCCGTAGTTATGCCCTTGTCCCTGGCGATTCTCACCATCTGCTCGTGAATCCGTTTGAGCACCGATGGCCCGACTGCCACGCCCCAGCGCCCCATGGTCTTGGCGTCGGGCATCTTGGCTGCGCCCACGCGGGTGAAGTCCCGGTACACGAGGTTAGCGCGCACTTCGCGCTCGAGCGCGGCATAACTCCAGTTGCGGATGTGCTTGAGGATCAACAGCCGCAGTACCACTTCGGCCGGGGTTCCCAGCCGACCGCGGCTGCGGCTCTTGGGATGCCGCTTCGCCAGGGCGTCGTATACCGCCGCCACGATTTGTTCATCTGCCAGGACCTGATCGGCGTGTCGCATCCAGTCTTCGCGAAGATCGCTCACTTCTTCAGCAATAAGACCATCGCCGAAACCGAGCTGGGCCCGCCGCATCTCAATCATGCCGTCCCCCTGAGCGCCTTTCGACGCAGCTCCGGACGCAGTAGCTCATGATTGAGCTCGCAAATGGCCTCGATCGCCTCCTTCAGCTTCCGATAATTGTCCAGCCAGCGGCCAACCTCGGCGACCCGCTCCCGACGTACGCTCAATTGACGCGTTCGCCCACCCGGATAAGTCACCGTCAGGACAAACACCCGATGACCTTCCCCGCGCTCACACTTCGGACACCCGCTCCGATGACGCACAACGCGCTCAAGCAGCGAGCCGCGCAGAAGCTCGCCACTGACTGGAAGCCGGTTCACCAGTTTCTGCCGCGCTTGGAGGGCTCGATTGCGAATCATCCACAAAAATGAATCAACACCGGCCCCTCAAGTCAATGCCAAATCCGTCCGACCTTGCAGTTTCCAATCTACCGCGGGATTCTGAATGAAGATCAGCGGCGCCTGATTTTGCGCCGGGAAGTAGCTAGGCGCTCGGGTTCACCATCTCGGAATCATTGCTGCTGCTCGCCGGCGAGGTGATCGAATAACCGGGTTCTCTGCTGCAAGCATATGTCCCTTCCTGGCACTTCTCGGACCTTCGAGAGATGTCCGACTTGAGTCCGCAAACTGGGCCAAAGCAGACATTGAGCAGGTCGCTGTCGCGGACGCTCGCGATGGAAGCGTGGTATCATGCCTCCATTGCATGAATGACCCCCAAGCGGAGGGTCACATGGCAAGCCACATCGCAAGACGGAAATTCTTAGCCACGCTCGGCGGCGCGGCGGCTTGGCCGCTCGCGGCGCGGGCGCAGCAGCCGGCGCTGCCGGTGATCGGGTTCCTTAGAAGCGCCTCGCTCAACAATGCGACCCCCCTCGTGACCGCATTCCGCCAAGGCTTGAAGGAGGCCGGTTATGTCGAGGGACAGAACGTCGCGGTCGAATTTCGCTCTGCCGAGGGTCGCAATGATCAGTTGCCGGGGTTGGTGGCCGAGCTGGTCCGCCGGCAGATCGCTGTCATCGTCTGCAACGTCACTGCGGCATCGGCAGCCAAGGCGGTGACTTCGACCGTGCCAATTGTATTCGCGACCGGCGACGATCCCATCGGAGAAGGCCTCGTTACCAGCCTCAACCGACCGGGCGGCAACGTAACAGGGGTGAGCTTTCTCGGTAACGCGTTAGGGGCCAAGCAGGTAGAACTGCTGCATGAGCTGGTGCCCAAGGCGACGACAATCGCCGTTCTGGTGGATACCAACTACCAAGGTAGCGCGTCGGGCCTGACAGACGTGGAGGCCGCCGCGCATTCGCTCGGGCAGCAGCTTATCGTCTTGCATGCCAGCAACGAGCGCGACCTCGACACAGCCTCAGCAACTCTGGCTCAGCAGCGCGCCGACGCGCTCATTGTGCTCGGCGCTGCCTTCTTCCTTAGCCGGCGCGATCAAATCATTGCGCTGGCGGCGCAGCATGGGCTTCCTGCCATTTACCAGGTGCCGGACTTCGTCGCCGCAGGAGGGCTGATGAGCTATGGCGCCAGCATCAGAGATGCGTATCGCCTGGTCGGCGTCTACACGGGAAAAATCCTCCACGGCGCGAAGCCGGCCGACTTACCAGTCCAACAGTCCACGAAACTTGAGCTGATCATCAATCTCAAGACCGCCAAGGC
>JBKOXY010000039.1:0-4860 GCA_046725125.1 Pseudomonadota bacterium
GACGATGTCGAGGAAGATGTCGGCTTGGCGGCGCAACTCGTCGGCGACCATCGGCGGCTGCGTCGAGATGGTGGAGACCACGGTCACGCGCACGCCGCGCCGCTGCACCGCCTCGACCAGCGAGCGGAAGTCGCCGTCGCCGGAGAACAGCACCATGTGGTCGATCGAGCCTGCGATCTCCATGGCATCGACCGCGAGCTCGATGTCCATGTTGCCCTTGACCTTGCGCCGGCCGGCTTGATCGACGAATTCCTTGGTCGCCTTGGTGACGACGCTATAGCCGTTGTAGTCGAGCCAGTCGATCAAAGGTCTGATTGACGAATATTCCTGGTCCTCGATCACGGCGGTATAATAGAAGGCGCGCAAGAGATAGCCGCGCGACTGAAACTCGCGCAGCAGACGCTTGTAGTCGATATCGAAACCGAGCGACTTGGCGGTGGCATAGAGGTTGGCGCCGTCAATGAACAGGGCGATTTTTTCCGTTTTGGGTTCCATGATTGCTCTCGTGTAAGCTCATAACTTCGAAAACCAGACCCCTGCGGACGGCGCGCGGCCACCGGCTGATGGTACCGGATCCTTGGCTTATCGGGGCTGAGTGATCGTGTGCCGCTCAATTGCGGGTGCACGCTCGCCGTCACAACCAATCCGAAAGTACAATGGTAAGGATCGCATGGCAGTTCCCTGATCTGCCTAACAGAGGCATGGCGGGACGCCAAGGAAAATGTGACATGCGAATTTTGCCTTGCACTTTGGTGGCGAGATCGCTACCTAACAGCCACTTTTTTACGAGTTCCATTGCAGGAGCAACAGGACGATGGCCCGCGTTACCGTCGAGGACTGCATCGATAAGGTGGAGAACCGTTTCGATCTCGTGCTGTTGGCGAGCCACCGCGCGCGCACGATCTCGTCCGGTTCTCAGATCACCATCGAGCGCGACAACGACAAGAACCCGGTGGTGGCGTTGCGCGAGATCGCGGAGAAGACGATCTCGCCCGACGACCTCAAGGAGGAGCTCGTCCACTCCCTGCAGAAATACGTGGAGATCGACGAGCCCGAGCCCGAGGCGGCGCCGCTGATCACGGCAGGCGGCGGGACGGTCGACGCCGACGATACCGAGGTTACGGTCGATCGGATGACCGAGGAGGAGCTGCTCAAGGGGCTGGAAGGGCTCACCCCGCCCGAGGAACAGCCCGAGGAAGAAGAATAAACGCTCGCTCGGCCCTGTGATTTGGCTGCGCGGCCCGGCTCCGTCCGGGCCGTTTGTTCTCGGGTAACCGTCAAGAGCAACGCCTTGTAGCGGTTAAGGCCCGTGATGATATCCTTGGGGTATGATGTCGGCCGATGATCCGCGGCCCCCTGCAAGGATAACGATGGCGCGCTCCTCCACCGACCTGCCGCGCATGCAGAACCAGTCCCGGGCCAAGGCGCCGCTTGAGCGCAGCCTTAACATTGTCTCCCAAGTATTTGAAAAGGCGGTGAAACCTAAGAAGGCGTCAACGCCGGGAATGATGCGGCAATACGACCTGATCGAGCGCGTGAAGCGCTATAACCCGAAAACCAGCGAGGCGATGCTCAATCGCGCCTATGTCTACGCCATGAAGGCGCATGGCGAGCAGCGCCGTGCCTCGGGCGATCCCTACTTTTCCCATCCCCTCGAAGTGGCGGCCATCCTCACCGATCTCAAGCTCGACGATGCCACCATCGCCGCCGCCCTTCTGCACGACACGATCGAGGATACGACCGCCACCCGCGCCGAGATCGACCAGATGTTCGGCAGTGACATCGGTGCGCTGGTCGAGGGCCTCACCAAGCTCAAAAAGCTCGACCTCGTCACCAAGGAAGCCAAGCAAGCGGAGAACCTGCGCAAGCTGCTGCTGGCGATCGCCGACGACGTGCGGGTGCTGCTGGTCAAGCTCGCGGACCGGCTGCACAACATGCGCACGCTGTCCCACATGCCGCCCGAGGCGCGCCGACGCAGCGCCGAGGAGACGCTCGACATCTATGCCCCGCTCGCTGGACGCATGGGCATGCACGAGATGCGCGAGGAGCTCGAGGATTTGGCATTCCACGAACTCAATCCTGAAGCCCACGCGGTGATCAGCGGGCGCCTCGACGCGCTCGAAGCGAAAAACGTCGGCCTGGTCACCGAGATCGAGCAGCAGCTCACGCGCAAGCTGTCCGAACGCGGCATCGCCGCCGAGGTGTCGGGGCGGCGCAAGCGCGCTTATTCGATCTGGCGCAAGATGGAGCGCAAATCCATCGGCTTCGAGCAGCTTTCCGACATTTTCGGGTTCCGCGTGATGGTGAAGACGCTGCCCGAGTGCTACCAGGCGCTCGGCATCGTGCATACCACCTGGCCGGTAGTCCCGGGTCGCTTCAAGGACTATGTCTCGACGCCCAAGCAGAACGACTATCGCTCCATTCACACCACGGTGATCGGCCCGAGCCAGCAGCGCGTTGAGTTGCAAATCCGCACCAGGGATATGCACGAGATCGCGGAATACGGAATCGCCGCGCACGCGCTCTACAAGGATGGCGTCGGCTCGCCGACGGAGATGCTGTCGCGCGAGTCCAGCGCCTATACGTGGCTGCGCCGCACCATCGAGCTGCTCGCCGAGGGCTCCAACCCGGAGGAGTTCCTCGAGCACACCAAGCTCGAGCTGTTCCACGACCAGGTGTTCTGCTTCACGCCGAAAGGCAAGCTGATCGCGCTGCCGCGCCGGGCGAATGCCATCGATTTCGCCTACGCGGTGCACACCGACGTCGGCAACATGGCAGTCGGCTGCAAGATCAACGGCCAGCTCGCGCCCTTGGTCTCGGAGCTCACCAACGGCGACGAGGTCGAGATCATGACCTCCAGGGCGCAGACCGCGCCGCCGGCGGCCTGGGAATCGCTCGTCACCACCGGCAAGGCGCGCGCAGCCATCCGCCGGGCCACCCGCGCCGCCGTGCGCAACCAATACGCCGGCCTCGGCCGCCGCATCGTCGAACGGCTCTGCCAGCGCGCGAAAATCGTCTATTCCGACGAAAAGCTCCAAGGCGCGCTGGCGCGGCTGGCGCGGTCCTCGATCGAGGAGGTGATGTCGGCGGTCGGTCGCGGCGAGATGAGCGCCGCCGACGTCGTGCGCGCCATGTATCCCGACTACAAGGAGGAGCGCGCCGCCGCCATCGCGCAGCAGCCGAAGCCGGAGAGCGGCTGGTTCGGGCTCAAGAAAGCCAAGTCGGTCAAAGTGAAGGTGCCCGGCGAGCCCGGCGCTGCAATCCCGATCCGTGGCATCAACACCGACTTGCCGGTGCGCTTCGCGCCCAACGGCGGAGCGGTGCCGGGTGACCGCATCGTCGGCATCCTCACGCCCGGCGAGGGCATCACCATCTACCCGATCCAATCGTCGGCGCTCAAGGATTTCGAGGATGTGCCCGAGCGCTGGCTCGATCTGCGCTGGGACGTGGAGGACCGCACACCGCAGCGCTTTCCCGCGCGCATCGTGCTGCAGACCGTGAACGAACCTGGGTCGCTGGCCCAGGTCGCCCAGGTGATCGCCGAGCACGACGGCAACATCGACAATATCAGCATGGAACGGTCATCGCCGGACTTCACCTCGGTGACGATTGATCTCGAGGTCTTCGACATCAAGCACCTCAACTCGATTATCGCGCAATTGCGGGCGAAGGACGTGGTGGCGGATGCCGAGCGGGTGAATGCTTGAGGTGACGTTGCCGGCGGCGCTTCTCGACAAACCTGGTAACTCGGCCTCGACCATCGGTAGATAGGTCGCGGGCGGCACGATCGGTTGCAAGAAATGTCGGCTTCTCACCTTCGTCTCGGCATCAATGTCGACCACGTCGCCACCATCCGCAACGCCCGCGGCGGGCAGCACCCGGATCCCGTGCGTGCGGCGCAGATTGCGATCGAGGCCGGCGCCGACGGCATCACCGCGCATCTGCGCGAGGATCGCCGGCACATCCGCGACCACGACATTGCGCGCCTCAAGGCCGACATCGCAAAGCCGCTCAATCTCGAAATGGCAGCGACCGAGGAGATGGTCCGCATCGCAGTCGACACGCGGCCGCACGCGGCCTGTCTCGTCCCCGAGCGGCGCGAAGAGCGCACGACCGAAGGCGGTCTCGATGTGGCCGGCCAGCACGAGGCGCTCGCCTCGGTCGTCGCGAGATTGCGGGCGGCCGGCATCCGCGTTTCGCTGTTCATCGCTGCCGAGCCGCGGCAGATCCAGGCGGCGGTCGCGATCGGCGCGCCGGTGATCGAGATTCACACAGGCGCCTGGTGCGACGCGCTGGCCGACAATCGCATGTCCGCTGCGCAAGCCGAGTGGCAGCGCATCCGCCACGGCGCGCAGCTCGCGCGGCGCCTCGGCCTCGAGGTTCATGCCGGCCACGGCCTCAACTTCGCCACCGCCGAGGCGATCGCCGCGTTGCCCGAGATCGTCGAACTCAACATCGGTCACTTTTTGATCGGGGAGGCGGTCTCCTGCGGCCTCGCCGATGCCGTGAAAACTATGCGCGCAGCGATCGACCGGGGCCGCGCATGATCCTCGGTGTCGGCTCCGATCTCATCGATGTCCGCCGGATCGAACGCACGATCGAGCGGCACGGAGAACGCTTTCTCGCTCGCATCTTCACCGCGACCGAGCGGGCGAAAGCCGAGGGCCGCGCCAGAAGGGCCGAGACCTACGCCAAGCGCTTCGCTGCCAAGGAGGCCTGCGCCAAGGCTCTGGGCACCGGTCTGCGCGCGGGCGTGTTTTGGCGCGACATGGGCGTGGTCAATCTGCCGTCGGGACGCCCCACCATGACGCTCACCGGCGGGGCGCTCGCGCGGCTCAATGCCATCACGCCGGCGGGCTG
>JBKOXY010000031.1:0-12649 GCA_046725125.1 Pseudomonadota bacterium
AGCAGCCGGCCGATGCGGGGATCGTCCTTGTCGACCTTGAGCCCGATGCGGTCGAGCTCGGCGAGCACGTTCGATTTGCCGGCCTGATCCGAGACCAACAGCTTGCGCCGGTTGCCCACCGCGTCGGGCGGCACGTGCTCGTAGGTCGCGGGCTCCTTCATGATGGCGGAGGCGTGAATGCCGGCCTTGGTCGCGAACGCGCTTTCGCCCACATAGGGCGCGTGCCGGTTCGGCGCGCGGTTGAGCATCTCGTCGAGCGTGTGCGACGCATGCGCCAGGGTCTTGAGCTGCGCGTCCGAGACGCCGATGTCGAAGCGGTCGGCGAATTCGCCCTTGAGTTTCAGCGTCGGAATGATGGACACGAGATTGGCGTTGCCGCAGCGTTCGCCGAGCCCGTTGAGCGTGCCCTGGATCTGGCGCGCGCCGGCGCGCACGGCGGCGAGCGAATTGGCCACGGCCTGCTCGGTGTCGTTATGGGCGTGGATGCCCACGCGCTCGCCGGGGATGACCTTGACCACCTCGCCGACGATCTTTTCGACCTCGTGCGGCAGCGCGCCGCCATTGGTATCGCAGAGCACCACCCAGCGCGCGCCTTCGTCGACGGCGGCCTTGGCGCAGGCGAGCGCGAATTGCGGATTGGCCTTGTAGCCGTCGAAGAAATGCTCGCAATCGAGCAGCACTTCACGCCCGCTGCGCGCCGCCGCGCGCACGCTGTCGCGGATCGAGGCCAGGTTTTCCTCCGGGCTGGTCTCGAGCGCGACGCGCACGTGGTAATCCCAGGATTTCGCCACGAAGCAGATGGCGTCGGCCTTGCCCTCGAGCAGCGCCGCGAGGCCGGGATCGTTCGAGGTCGAGCGGCCGGGCCGCCGCGCCATGCCGAACGCGGTGAAGGTGGCCTTGAGCCCGCGCTCCTCGGCGAACAGCTGCGTGTCGGTCAAGTTCGCGCCCGGATAGCCACCCTCGACATAGTCGATGCCGAGATCGTCCAGCATGCGGGCGATGACGAGCTTGTCGTTGAGGGTGAAATCGACGCCGTTGGTCTGCGCGCCGTCGCGCAGCGTGGTGTCGAAGAGATAGAGCCGTTCGCGGGCCATGACGAACTCACAACAGCTGAGATACGACGTAAAGCGCGATCAGCACCGCCGCGGCAATGACCGCGTATTTAAGCACAATGTAATAGAGCCAGTGCCTCGGGAACGGCGTCTCCGGCTTGGTCATCGCCTTCATCCTCCAGAGCGCGTCACCAGAGATAATAGTTGAGCACCAGCGCGACGGCGACCACGATCGCGATCACGGCGATCACGAGATGGTGCCGCTGGAAGCGCGGAAGCGGCGTGCGCGGCCTGTTCATTGCGCGCGCTCCTTGGCGGCAAGCCGCTTTTCCATGGTCGTGTTCGCCAGCCACTCGTTGCCGAGGGGAATGGTGTTGCGTTGCTTTGCCACGAAGCCGCGACGCTTGAAGAAATCCTGCGCGCTGTCGCTGACGTCGGCGGTCAAACGGACGGCGCCGCGCGAGGCTGCGAGCTTCTCCAACGCGTCGATGAGCATGGTGCCGACCCCCTGCCCGGCGGCCGCGGGATGAACGTAGAGCATGTCGATGCGCTCGGGGCCGGCGAGCGATGCGAAGCCGACGGGCGAGCCATCGATGGTGCCGAGCAAGGTCAGCGCGTTCGCGAGCCGCGCGGCGAAGACGGCCTCGTCGTCCGCCATGGACGCCCAGGCCTCTTGCTGGCTCGCGCTGTAGTCGTCGGCGGTCAGCCCTTCGATGCTGGCGCGAAAGATTTCGGCGAGCAGCGGTGCATCCGTCGGCAGAATCGGCCGCAGTGCCAGTTTCGGCTTTGCCCGCGCGGTCATCGTTTCACCTTCCACGTGGTCGTACCGTCCTTGTGGTCCTCGAGCTCGATGCCCATCGCCTTGAGCTCGTCGCGAGTGCGGTCGGCGTCTTTAAAGTTTTTTGCCTTGCGCGCGGCGTTACGTGCATCGAGGAGCGCGTTCACCTTATCTGCATCGACGACACGCCGGTGAGGATGATTTTCGAGCGCTTCGTCTTTCGTGAACGCGAGCATTCCAAGAAAAGCCGCCGACGCCTTCAGTTTGTTCTTGAGCTCGAGTTGATGCAATCCTGATGCGCAGCTTCGAATTTCACCCGCAAGCGCATGCAGCCGCGTCAGCGCGCTTGGCGTGTTAAGATCGTCGCAAAGCGATCCGACGACTTCCTCGTCTGCATCGATGCCTATTGGCATCGGCATGTCGGCAACGATGTCATACCAATGATCTAGCACCTTCTCGCTTTCCAGTATGCCCGCCATCGTCCAGTCGATGGGCTGCCGATAATGTGTGCGCAGCATGTTGAGGCGCAGCACCTCTCCCGGCCAGTCCGTCAACAACTCGCGGATGGTCACGAAGTTACCCTCGGACTTCGCCATCTTCGCGCCTTCGACCTGCAGGAAGCCGTTGTGCATCCAGACGTTCGCCATCACCGGCAGGTGGAACGCGCAACGCGACTGCGCGATCTCGTTCTCGTGGTGCGGAAAGACGAGATCGATGCCGCCGCCGTGGATGTCGAACGTCTCGCCCAGGTGCTTCCACGCCATCGCCGAGCACTCGATGTGCCAACCCGGTCGGCCCGGTGTGGCGATGCCCGCCGGTGACGGCCACGCCGGCTCGCCCGGCTTCGAGGGCTTCCACAACACGAAATCCCTCGGATCGCGCTTGTAGGGTGCGACCTCGACGCGCGCGCCCGCAATCAACTCGTCGAGCGAGCGCTTCGAAAGCTTGCCGTAGTCCGGCATCGAGGGCACACTGAACAGCACGTGCTCCTCGGCGACATAGGCGTGGCCCGAAGCGATGAGCCGCTCGATCAGCGTCTTCATCGCGTCGATATGTTCGGTCGCGCGCGGCTCGACCGTGGGCGGCAAGCAGCCGAGCGCGGCCACATCCTCATGAAACTGCTTGTCGGTTGTCTCGGTCACCCTGCGGATCGCCGCGTTCAGCGGCAGATCCGGGTATTCTTCCGCGGCGCGCGCGTTGATCTTGTCGTCGACGTCGGTGATGTTGCGCACGTAGGTGACATGATCGGCGCCATAGAGGTGGCGCAGCAGGCGGAACAAGACGTCGAAGACGATGACCGGACGCGCGTTGCCGATATGGGCGAAGTCGTAGACCGTCGGCCCGCACACATACATGCGCACGCGCGCGGGATCGAGCGGCCTGAAGGGGCGCTTCTCGCGCGTGAGCGTATCGTAGAGCTTGAGCTCCATCACACCAGCTCTCATCCCCAATGTCTCGTCTCGACCTTGCGGCGCGCGGCCCAAACGAAACAGACGCCTCGCGGCCTCGCTGGCCGGGCGTCCAAGCATCTCGGGTGAGGAGAAAAGACGGCCGCAGCCAGCGCGGGTCGCTAGCCGATAATCTCCCGGCAAATGCCGCAGATATGGTTAAGGCCGTTCATGGCGGCGGAGCATGGGCAAGCGGACCAGGCGCGTCAAGGGCCCCGCCCACGCCGGCCGGCAATGCGGCTTAACTCCCATGTCCTGAGGCGTTTCCGGCCGCCGCAAGATCGCCGGAGAGTGTGGCTTTCATGTCCTAGTCAAAGGCCGCCAAAGCCCGTTATCACCAACCCTGACGGCGGGGATCAGCCTTGGCGGTTAGGGGGCCTTTAAGGCTTTTCCACACAATGTCGCCGTCGGGTTCTCCGGGAAAACCGGGGAAGGGGGTGTCAAGGATGCGGTACTTGTCCGCCGCGCTCGTCCTCGCGGCCGCCGTTTTCGGCACTGCGGCGCAGGCCGAAAAGCGTACGTTCATCATTGCCAACAATTCCGACGGCTACGGGGTCGACCGCTGTCTCGCGACCGGCGCGACCTGCGGGGCGGCGGTTGCCACCGCCTATTGCAAGGCCCGCGACTACATGGAAGCCGCGTCATTCCACAAGATCGAGCGCGAGGAGATCGCCGGCGCGGTGCCGACGACCAACGGCACCTCCGCCCGCGACGAATTCGTCGCCATCGAGTGCCTGCGCTGAGCCGGCGCTGCACCGTCGCCGCGGTGAGCCGCTTGCGTCGCATATTTTTCTGTTGACTCGCGTAACGAGAATCTTCGAGAAAAGCGTATTCACCAAATTTGCGCCAACCGGCCCGCGCGGGGTGCTGCTGCGGGCTTTTTGTTGCGCGAACGCGCGCGCCCGCGAGGTGCGCTTTCTTCGGAGAGCCAAACCATGCTGTTTGAGCCGGGCGAAGGCGGAAAATCCCTCAAGCCTCCCCGCGCCACGTCGAACCAACCTGCGGCTGTAGGAAACCATCGCCGGTCCGATTCCATTGTTTCCGGCTGTTCTTTACAATGCATGGTGCAACTGCAACGTGTTCGGCGCAGGCGCAAGGGCGCCAGCGCTCCTTCGAGCGACGCGAGCTGCGCTCCGTTGCGCGGCTGGCCATCTTCCGCCAATGTTCGCCGCGGCGGTCGAGGCTTGAGCCGACCGCTCCAGCCCCGGGGCGCGGTTGATGACGAACTCCGGTCCAGTGCGTGATGGCGCGACGCACGCCGCCTCGGCGCCCGACCAAACGGGTGCTCAAGCGCCGCTGCTCAAACTCGAAGATTTCTTGCCCCACCGGCTCAACGTCTTGTCCAGCCTGGTGTCGCAGGCGCTGACGCGCGTCTACGGCCGATACGGTATAGGAATACCGGAGTGGCGGGTCCTGGTCACCCTCGGCGAGAACGGCGTGATGACCGGCAAAGCCGTCGGCGCGCAGACCCATATGCACAAGACCAAGGTCTCTCGCGCGGTGGCGCAGCTCGAGCAACGCAAATTTCTCAGCCGGCGTGCCAATCGCGCGGATCTGCGAGAATCCTTTCTGTCGCTGACGCCGGCCGGCCGCGCAATCTACGAAGAGCTTGCCCCGAGCGCGCTCGAATTCATGAACCGGCTCAGCGAAGTGGTCGCACCCGCCGATCGTCCCGCCTTCGATCGCGCCATGAAGCAATTGACCAAACGCTCGGCCGAGCTCGTCGCTGAAATCGAAAGCGGCAAGATCTGACGTTGCGGCGCGCCCGCCGATCGCCCTGCAAGGAGAAGACGTGAAGCTTTACACCTATTTTCGCTCGTCTGCGGCCTATCGGGTGCGCATCGCGCTCAACCTCAAGGGCCTGAGCAGCGAGATGATTCCGATCCACCTGCAGAAGCAAGGCGGCCTCAACAGGAAACCGGAATACCGCGCGGTCAACCCGCAAATGCGCTTGCCGGCCTTGCAGCTCGATTCCGGCGAGGTGCTCATTCAATCGCTCGCGATCATCGAGTATCTCGACGAAGTCCATCCCAAGCCGCCTCTGCTGCCGCGCGATCCGATCGAGCGGGCAAAGGTGCGCGCGTTCGCGCAGGTGATCGCCTGCGACATCCATCCGCTCAACAACGTGGGACCGCTGCGCTATCTCAAGAACGAGCTCGGTCAGGACCAAACCAAGATCGACGCCTGGTACCACCACTGGATTCTCGAGGGCTTCGCTGCGATGGAAACCATGATCCGTCCGGCGCCCTATGCCTTCGGCAGCGAGGTTACGGTCGCCGATGTCTGCTTGGTGCCGCAGGTCTACAACGCGCGGCGTCTGAAGGTGCCGCTCGATCGATTTCCCAAAATCGTCGCGGTCGATGAGGCATGCGCGCAACTCGCCGCTTTTGAGCAGGCCCGGCCGGAGAACCAGCCGGACGCGGAGTGATCTCGTCATCGATCGCCATCCACGCGTAGTTCATTCTTGAGCGGCGCCGCCCAAATCGTGGCACAGAGACATCTCGTTCGCGTCGTCCTCTGGATGAGCGGCGCATTGCTCTCGTTCTCGGCGATGGCCGTCTCCGTGCGGGTGCTGGCCGAGACGTTGAGCGTCATGGAGATCCTCGCCGCGCGCGCCGGCCTGGGCTTGGTGGTGATGGCCACCCTGGCGGTCCTGCGCGCCGACCTGCGATCGACGATCTTCAGCCAACACCTGCCGCTGCACTTCTTTCGCAACACCGTTCATCTTGGAGCGCAGTATCTCTGGGCAACGAGCCTTCTGCTCCTCCCGCTCGCGACCGTGTTCGCGCTGGAATTCACCGCGCCGGCATGGGCACTCCTGCTCGCGCTGCCGGTGCTGGGCGAACGCATGACCGCAAGCCGGATCGGCGCCGTCGTGCTCGGCCTCATGGGCATGCTGGTCATCCTGCGTCCGGGCTTGCAGACGTTTCAGCCAGCCGCGCTTCTCGTGCTGCTGGCCGCGCTCGGATTCGCCATTGCTCTCATCACAACGAAGAAGCTGACGCGCACCGACACCAATTTCGCGATCATCTTCTGGATGAACTTCATCCAGCTGCCGCTCGCCTTGCTCGGCTCGCACCCATTGTTCGTGACCAAGCTCACCCTCGGCCAGCTTCCCGCGGTGGTCGCGGTCGGGATTTCGGGGCTGGCCTCGCACTATTGCTTGGCCAACGCGTTTCGGGCCGGAGATGCGAGTGTGGTGGTACCACTCGACTTCCTACGCATTCCCCTCATCGCGGTGGTCGGCTGGTGGATGTATGGCGAATCGCTCGATGTCTTCGTTTTTACCGGCGCCGGCCTGATCATCACGGGCATTCTATGGAATTTGCGCAGCGAAGCCGCGCGGGCAATTGGGCCACCGATCGACATGGAAAAGCCGGTTGCAAAGGCGGCTCAGCCCGACCCGCCCTAGGCGCTACAAGGGGTCTTTGCTGCTGGGCACAGGGGTTTCACACTTTGGTCACCATTCCGGCGCTTCCATCGTCGACTGTGGGCGTCGGGTCGGGCTCCATGATTGGCACAGCGATCACGAAAGTCTTGCGCGGACTGGGCGCCGCCCTGTCCGTTCTCGTTCTTTGCGCCGCGCCCGCAGCGGCGCAGTTCTCGTTTCCCTTCTCCCCCCCTCCTCCCAACCCGGTCCCCGCTCCCAGTGCGTCCCCTGCTCCCAATGCGGCCGCGCGCAGCCAAGCCTGTCTGCGGCTCGAAAGCCAGCTCGCCGCGATCGATCGCGGCGCCGCGGTCGACCCCGCAAAGGCGGAGCAGATCAAGCGCTATGAAGACGCCGCGGCAAAGCAACAGGCCGAGCTCGACCGCCTCGGCCAGCAATCCCAGCGCCTGGGTTGCCAGGGCGGCGGCTTTTTCGCCCTGTTCAGCGGACAGTCGCCGCAATGCGGCCCGCTCAACAACCAGATCCAGCAAATGCGCGCGAACCTCGACCGCTCGCTGACCGACATCCAGCGGCTGCAGGGCAATAGCGGCGAGCGCGAAGGACAGCGTCGCGGCATCCTGGTGGCGCTCGGACAGAACGATTGCGGCCCGCAATACCGCCAATACGTCACCGGCGGGCCGGGCGGGTTTTTCGACAGCCTGTTTGGCGGCGTCGCGCCCGCCCCGAATGCCCCGCTCGCGGGCACCTATCGAACGGTGTGCGTGAGAAGCTGCGACGGCTATTACTTCCCGATTTCCTACTCCACGGTGCCGGGCAAGTTCGCGGACGACGAACAGCTTTGCCGGCGGCTGTGCCCGGCCACCGAGGTGACCCTCTACAGCCACCGCAACCCCGGCGAGGACATGTCCCGCGCGGTGTCCATGAGCGGCCGGGTCTACTCCGACCTGCCCACCGCATTCAGCTATCGCAAGCAGTACAATGCCGCCTGCAGCTGTCGGTTACCCGGCCAGTCCTGGGCCGACGCCCTGCGGCAAGGGGATGACCAGACCGTCGAACGCGGAGATATCGTGGTTACGGAGGAGCGGGCGAAGCAATTGTCGCAGCCGCGCTTCGACGCGCAGGGCAAGCCGGTCAATCTCGGCGCCAATCCCGGCCGGCAGGCGCCGAAAGGCACCGATGCCGTCAACAGCGCGCCGCTGCCGCCCGCCAGCGCCGATCAACCCGCCGCGCCGGCCGCCGAGGAACAGGCCGAGCAACCATCGGGCAAGCGCAAGGTGCGCGCGGTCGGACCGAACGTCTATCCGGTGCGTTGACGGATCGATCGTGATCGATCCATGGGCGTGGCTCTCGGCAGCGACCGCGGGCGCTACACGCTCTTGGTTGCCGTGAGCGAATAGCGCTGCTCCGCAGCCAGGCATTCCGCTTGCGGCAGCCCCAGTTCCTTGCGCACGATGTTGGTACCGAGCACCATCGCCACCATCTTGTAAGTGGCGTGCCGGCGACCCATGCCCTCGCGGCCCATGCCGCAGTCGGATGAAATGATCAGCCGCTCCGGCGGAATATGCTCGAGCGCCTCCCGGATGATGGCGGCGATCTCGTCCGGCCGCTCGACCTGCAGAGTGTGATGGTCGATCACGCCGATGACGACCTTCTTGTCCTTGATCACCTCGCCGATTGCCTTCAAATCGCCGGTGCCGGATGAACAGGTCTCGAACGTCAGCGCGTCGGCCTCGACTTGGTTGAGCGCCTCGAGCGTCGGTTGGTAACTCTGCACGTCGCGGAAAATGCGCTGCTGGGACGGGTTGCCCCAGCAGGTGTGGCACCACACTTCGGTCTTGCCGCGCAGACCCTTCACGGTGTTGTTGAAGATCTTCACCAGGTCGGCCGCGTCGAGCTTGCCGAACGTCTTGCCGCGCGCCGGCACCATGTGAATCTGCGGCTCCTCCATCTGTATGACCGGGCAGCCGGCATCGGCGAGCTCGTGGAGTTCCTCGTTGAGTGCATTGCTGATCGCCCACGTGCGCTCGACCGGATCTTTGTAGTAGTCATCCTCGACGGAAGCCGCGATCAGTTCGGGCAGGATGGTCCCGAACTTGATCGGCTTCTTGGTCATGCGCTGTGCCGTCTTCCACATCGCCGTGTACTGCAACCTGCCGCGCCCGACCGGCCCCACGATCCTGGGAAACACGCGCGCTTCGAGGAAGTCGTGGAGGATATGCCCGCGCGGATAGGCGACAGCACCGATCTTGTAGACCATGGGCTGCGGCAATTCGGCAAAACCGTCCATGTGGGTCAGCGGATAGCCCTGCCAACTCATGCCGCCGACCTCCTCGTCATAGTGCGCGTCGCCGTCGGTCAAGATATCGAGGCCGGCGAGTTCCTGCGCCCGCAGAAAGCACGAGACCGCATCCTCGTACTGCTCGCGGTAGCGCGAATTGACCATGGCTTCGAGGAAGCTCTTCGCTCCCAGCACCGCGGTGTACCAGGCCGGCCGCGGCAGCGAGCCAATGATCGAGGTTGGCAGAGCGATACCCGCGGACGCTTTGTACATCGTGTTCCTCGCCTGCTGCGCCATCCCTCGCCTTCCCCGCTGCGGAGAAAGAGGGGAGCGTTCACAAATCGTACGCTTCGCTCTTCGCCGCTGCGTTCTTCACCAACGCCTCGTCGGGCTTCGGCAGCGGCGCGCCGGAATCGCGGAAGCGGTTGACGATGGGGTAGCGGCGGTCGCGGCCGAAATTCTTCAACGTCACCTTGACGCCGGGCGCCGCTTGCCGGCGCTTATACTCGGCGAGATTGAGCATGCGCTCGACCTTCATGACCGTCTCGCGGTCGAAGCCGTCCTCGACGATCTTGGCGATCGGCTCTTCGCGTTCGACCAGCTTTTCGAGGATCTGATCGAGCACGTCGTAGGGCGGCAGCGTGTCCTGGTCGGTCTGGTTCTCGCGCAATTCGGCGGAGGGCGCACGGGTCAAAATATTGTCGGGAATCACCTGCGCGCTAGGCCCAAGCGCGCCGTCGGGCTTCCAGCCGTTGCGCACCCGCGCCAACCGATAGACCTCGGTCTTGTAGAGATCCTTGATCGGGTTGAAGCCGCCGTTCATGTCGCCATAGAGCGTGGCATAGCCCACCGACATCTCCGATTTATTGCCGGTGGTCACCACCATCAGGCCGAACTTGTTGGAGATCGCCATCAGGATGGTGCCGCGCGCTCGCGCTTGCAGATTTTCCTCGGTGACGTCGCGCGGCTGGCCTGCGAAGACCGGCGCGAGGGCCTTCTCGAATCCCAGAACCGCGCTCTCGATCGGCACCGTGTCGTATTGGACGCCAAGCGCCTTGGCGACCTGCGCCGCATCGTCGAGCGATTGCCGCGAGGTGTAGCGATAGGGGAGCATCACGCAATGCACACGATCCGCTCCCAGAGCATCGACCGCCAACGCCGCCACGAGAGCGGAATCGACGCCACCCGAAAGGCCGAGCACCACCCCCTTAAAACCATTCTTGCTGACGTAATCGCGCAGCCCCAGCATGCAGGCGAAATAGTCCGCTTTGTCGCCCGCCTCGACCGCGACGATGAAATCATCGATGCAACGCCAACCATTGCCGCTGCGCTCCCAGCGCAGCGTCTGGACCACTTCGTGAAAGGCCGGGAGCTGGAAGGCGAGCGCGCGATCGGCCTGCAGGCCGAAAGAGGCGCCGTCGAACACGAGCTCGTCCTGGCCGCCGACCTGGTTGATGTAGATCAGCGGCACGCCGCTTTCGGTCACGCGGGCGACGGCAAGGTTGAGGCGCACGTCGTCCTTGTCTCGCGAATACGGCGAGCCATTGGGCACGATCATCAGCTCGGCGCCGGTTTCGGCGAGACATTCGACCACGTCCTCGTAGTCGCCCCATTCGGTCCAGATGTCTTCGCAGATCGGGATGCCGATGCGCACGCCGCGGAAATTGACGGGACCGGGCGGCGGCCCCGGCGCGAAGACGCGCCGTTCGTCGAACACGCCATAGTTCGGCAGGTTCACCTTCAGGCGCACGGCGGCGATGACGCCGCGGTCGAGCAGACAATACGCGTTGTAGACCTTGCCCTCCGCGAACCAAGGCGTGCCGATCAGCAGCGCCGGCCCGCCGCTCGCAGTTTCACGCGCAAGCTCCTCGACCTTCGCTCGGCAGGCCGCTTGGAACGCTGGCTTGAGCACGAGATCCTCCGGCGGGTACCCGGACAGGAAAAGCTCCGGAAGCGCCACAACGTCGGCGCCGGAACGGGCCGCCTCGGCACGCGCGCGGCGCGCCTTGTCGGCATTGCCGGCGATGTCGCCGACGGTCGGATTGAGCTGTCCGATCGCGATGGCCAAACGGTCGGTGGGCCGCGCATTCATGGCTTAGGTCTAGCGCGTCGGGCCCGCGCCCGGCAATCGCGCCGAGGTCTGGTCAGATCAGCCCAAATCGCTCGGCCAGCGCCAACAGCCAGGTCAGCCCGGCGATGAGCAGCGCAAGGCCGACCGCAGCGGAGCCCATGTCCTTGACCCGGCCGATTTGGGGATCGATCGCGAGGTTGACCCGATCGGCCAGTTTTTCGATCGCCGTGTTCAACAGCTCGACGACAAGGACGAAAGCCACGACGGCGATGAGCGCAAGGCGCTTCCAAGACTCTTCGGCAACCAGGAAGGCAACCGGTACCGCCACAATGAGGGCAATCAGTTCCTGGCGAAAAGCCTCCTCGCTACGCGCCGCGGCGAGGAGGCCGTGCCAGGTGTTGATGGCGGCGCGCAGCAACCGTTCCATGGAGTGCGATGAATAGCGACTTGGCGCAACGATGGTGTCCTCCCGCAATCTATCGCCGTCCTGAGCTAAATCCAGCTTGCTCGCGCCGCGGCGCGATGGCGCGGCGCGAGCAGGATGTGCTTGGCCGGGCTCGTGCTTGCCGCTCACGGCTCTGCGGTCCGAATGCCAGCCGGGCCCGCGTTGAGCTTGATCGATCCGGCGGGCTTGAGTTCTTTGCCGTCGAAGCTCAACACCATGATCTCCTTCTCGACCATGCACTGGACCAAAAGCGTGCGGTTGCCCTTGCTCCAGGCGAGACCCTGACACCAGTGGCCCACCTTGGCCTCGGTCAGCGGGACCAACTCGTTGCCTTTGACGCTCAGCACCTTCACCAATCCGTAATCGTTGAAGAACGGGTTGTTCTTCGCCTTGTTGGATCCATTCGCCACGCCCACGGCGAGAAAGGCACCGTCGGGAGACAGCGCAATCCCCTCCGGCGTTTGACCAACGGTAACGGTTTGAACGACCCGCGCCGGTTTCGCGTCGATATCGATTAAGCTCACGGTATCGGCATCGCCACTGCCCGTCCCGATGTTCGCCACGGCCGCGACCTTGCCGTTGGGATGGATAACGAGTCCGTAGGGCCGCAGCCCCGCCGAAATATCGCGTTTGGTGTGCTCGACCTTGTTGCCGTCGATCGACAGCACCGAAATCTTGTTGTCGCCGTCGCGCGTGACCAGCGCCGTCTTGCCATCCGGCGTAATGGCAACATGGCTCGGGCCCGATTTGTCATCGCCCAAATTGACCTTGCCGACCGGCGTGAGCGCATTGCCGGCGACGGAAAAGACGGAGACCGTTCCCTCCGACCGGTTGGCGACCAGCGCGAGGGTCCCGGCGCGATTGATGGACACGCCCGCGGCACCCTGCCCCGCCTGCAACTGCGCCGCGACCTTGGGCGGCGAGGCCTTTCCTTGAGATCGATCACCGTGAGCTTGTCGTCGGGCACCGTCTTCTTCGGATCGGCCGGATCGATCTTGGATGCCCCGGTGACGAGCGCGAAACTCTCGTCGCGCGCGATCGCTACGCTCGAAGGCGGACCGACAACGCTGGTCGGAGCCGGAATCTCGGCGACGACCTTGGGCGGCGTCGCATTGAGATCGATGACCGTGACGGAATCCGCCGGCGGACTGGCCGGCACCGCATTTACGCCGTCGATGAGAACGGCTTT
>JBKOXY010000049.1:0-6370 GCA_046725125.1 Pseudomonadota bacterium
ATCAGTGGTCGGTGGATCAGAACGTCTGATCGCTGGCTTCTGACCACTGACCCCCTGATGGTGGAGGCGCCGGGTACTGCCCCCGGGTCCGATAGGTTTATTACGACGGCCGTTTATCGCCATAGCCGGCTTGCGCCGGCACCGATGAATATAGGCGCAGAAGGTTGACGAAAAAAGAGCAAGGAACGACGGCTGCAAGGGGGGCGGGTTCGCCTTGGCCGCTACCCGCCCATCTGCAAGTTGGCAGCCGCGGCCAGGCAAATAGCGGCTTGCGGGAAAATCATTTGGTTGTGGGCTTGCATCCTAAAGCTGCGGATTCTTGCCGCGGCCGCGCCGCTCGGGCCTGCCGGCCCCGTTTGGCGCTAAATTTGCCGCGGTTGCTTCCCGTGGCCCATTGGAATGTGCTACGGATTACGCTGTGCGAACCGAGTGGGAGGTTCGGCGCGCACAGCGCGGGGTGTCAGGGAGGGAACATGTCCGAGGGCGTATCACCGTCCCCCAGGGGGACGCGTCCGGGCTTTTTAGTCCATACGCACAATTTGATTGGCGGATTGATCGTTACGGTACTCGCTCTCTTGATGCTGGGGTACGCATTTTATGTACCGAACACGCTGATACCGCGATTGATGTTAGCTGGTTTGGCGTTGATCGGGATCGCCGCAGCCGTTGGTTTCCTGCCCGTCCATGGTCCGCGAGATTTTTATGGCGGCATCGCCCTCGTGATGCTGCCGACGCTGGCCTTGATCGCGTCCGCAGAATTACCCGGGCAGCGCGGTTTCGCCTTCGGCCCCGGCACGGCGCCGCGGCTATTCTCGTTTGTTCTTGCCGCCCTCGGCGCCGCCGTAGCGATCGGCGGTGTCTTTGCCGAAGGGCCGCCGATCGAAAAGTACAGAATACGCGGTCCGTCCCTCGTCATTATCGCTATTCTCAGTTTTGCCGCCATGATCCGGCCGCTCGGACTGGTCCCCGCAACATTTCTGGCGTTCATGATCTCGATCCTCGGATCAACGGAGATGCGGTGGATCGAAAGCACGATCGCCGCGGCGCTGATGACGTTGTTTTGCGTGTTGCTGTTCGTCTACCTGCTCAACCTGCCGTTCCAGCTTTGGCCGCGCTTCTACTGACTCCGGGGTGAGTAAGTCATGTCGGACCTCCTCGCAAACCTCTGGATGGGCTTCCAAGTCGCGGCCAATCCATTCAATATCCTGTTCTGCCTGCTCGGCGCGCTGGTTGGCACCTTGGTCGGCGTGCTACCTGGTGTCGGCTCGGTCGCCACCATCGCGATGCTGCTGCCGATCACCTTCGGCCTGCCCCCGGTCGGCGCGCTGATCATGCTCGCGGGCATCTACTACGGGGCGCAGTACGGCGGCTCGACCACCTCGGTGCTGGTCAACATCCCAGGTGAAGCCACCTCCGTCATCACCTGTCTCGACGGCCACCAAATGGCGCGGCAGGGCCGCGCCGGGCCCGCGCTCTCCATCGCCGCGATCGGTTCGTTCTTTGCCGGTTGCGTGGCGACGGTGCTGGTGGCGGCCCTCGGCGCGCCGCTGACCAGCCTCGCGCTGCTGTTCGGACCGGCCGAATATTTCTCGCTGATGGTGCTGGGCCTGATCTTCGCGGTGGTGCTGGCCAAGGGCTCGGTGCTCAAAGCGGTCGCCATGGTCCTCACCGGTCTGCTGCTCTCGATGGTCGGTTCGGATCTGGAGACCGGCGCCGGGCGCATGACCTTCGACATCCCGGAACTCGCCGACGGCATCGGGTTCGCCAACATCGCCATGGGCGTGTTCGGCTTCGCGGAGATCATCCGCAATCTCGAACTCCCCCCCGAGAGCCGCGACATCCTCAAGACCAAGATCACCAACCTGATGCCGACCCGTCAGGACCTGATCGATTCCTCCGGTGCGATCGCCCGCGGCACGATCATCGGCTCACTCGTGGGAATTCTCCCCGGCGGCGGCGCGGTGATCGCGTCGTTTGCGGCGTACACCTTCGAGAAGAAGCTATCCAAGCATCCGGAGCGCTTCGGCCGCGGCGCCATCCAAGGCGTGGCCGCGCCGGAGAGCGCCAACAACGCGGCGGCGCAAACCTCGTTCATCCCGCTGCTCACGCTCGGTATCCCGCCCAACGCGGTGATGGCGCTCATGGTCGGCGCCATGACCATCCACGGCATCGTGCCCGGTCCGCAGGTCATGACCAAGCAGCCGGAGTTGTTCTGGGGCATGATCGCGTCGATGTGGCTCGGCAATCTGATGCTGGTCGTCATCAACCTGCCGCTGGTCGGCATTTGGGTCAGCTTGCTGCGCGTGCCGTATCGGCTGCTCTATCCGTCTATCATCGTGTTCTGCTGCATCGGCATCTATTCGATCAACAACTCGCCGACCGACGTGTCGATTGCGGCGATCTTCGGTGTGATCGGATATTGGTTGGTCAAGCATGACTTCGAGCCCGCCCCCTTGCTGCTCGGCTTCGTGCTGGGGCCGCTGATGGAGGAAAATCTCCGCCGCGCCATGCTGATCGCGCGCGGCGACGTGACGGTGTTCTTCACCCGTCCGATCTCGGCGGTCCTGCTGAGCACGGCCATCATTCTGCTGATCATCGCCGCGCTACCCAAGATCCGCCGACGCCGCGACGAAGTCTTCGTCGAATAGGAGGGGCAGCGGCGACCGACCGGCTGCGACAAGTTATCGCCGCGCGCGGGCTGCAATGTCTGCCGTGCGGTGATAGTCATTCGCACGTCAATCGAAGACTAAAAAGAGTATCCATAGATGAGGAAACGACCATGGGTCATATGCTGTCGCGACTGCTGTCTCGCGCGATTACCGCCGTCGCGCTCGGCTTGGCCGCAGGCTCGGCTGCGGCGCAGACCGATTATCCGCAACGCCCAATCACGTTGATCGTGCCGTTTGCCGCCGGCGGGCCGACCGACGTCGTTTCCCGCATCGTCGGCGACCACATGAGCCGCACGCTCGCGCAGCCGATCATCATCGAGAACGTGGTCGGGGCCGGCGGCACCACCGCCTCGACCCGGGCCGCGCGCGCCAACCCCGACGGCTACACGATCGAGATGGGTCATATGGGAACCCACGCCGCCTCGGTCGCGCTCTACCCCAACCTTGCCTACAAGCCGGACGCTGACTTTGCGCCCATCGGCCTGGTGGCGGGTACGCCGGTCTTGATCGTGGCGAAGAAGGACTTTCCGCCGAAGGACCTCAAGGAATTCGTCACCTACATCAAGACGAACGTCCCCACGCTGAACATGGCGCATGCCGGCGTCGGATCGGTATCGTTTACGACCTGCCTGCTGCTCAACTCGATCCTGGGCGTGAAGCCGGCGTCGATCCCGTTCAACGGAACCGGCCCGGCCCTGACGGCTTTGATCTCCGGACAGGTCGACTACATGTGCGACCAGATCGTCAATCTCGTGCAGCAGGTGCAGGGCGGCCAGATCAAGGCCTATGCCATCGGCACGCCCGAGCGCAGTCCGGCGCTGCCTGGCGTGCCCACCAGCAAGGAAGCGGGCCTGCCCGAATTCCAGGCCCAGGCCTGGAACGCACTCTTCGCCCCGAAAGACACGCCCCAGCCCGTGCTCGACAAGCTCACCGGCGCGCTCGACAAGGCGCTCGACGACGAACAGACGCGTAAACGACTGCTCGAACTCGGGAGCGTGCTGCCGGACAAGACGGGACGCGGCCAGCAGGCGCTTGCCGCCCTGGTCAAGAGCGAGATCGCGCGCTGGACGCCGATCATCAAGGCGGCCGGCCCCACGAACTGACGCTTGTATTCACAACTCGTGCTGCACATTTCCCCGACAGCAGGGAGGGCGGTAGACTCCGCCTGCCGAGTCGGCCCTTTGCCGCCTGAGGACCGCAGCCATGCGTCAGTACCACGACTTGCTGGAACGGATTCTCGCCGACGGCGCTGAGAAGCACGATCGCACCGGCACCGGCACGCTGTCGGTGTTCGGTGATCAGATGCGCTTCGACTTCGCGCGCGGCTTCCCGCTCACCACCACCAAGAAGCTGCACTTGAAATCGATTGTCCACGAGTTGCTTTGGTTCCTCGCCGGCGACACCAACGTCAAATATCTCAACGAGCATGGCGTCACCATTTGGAACGAGTGGGCGGACGCGAGCGGCGAGCTCGGGCCGGTCTATGGCCGGCAATGGCGCTCCTGGCCGACGCCCGATGGCGGCGTGATCGACCAGATCGCGAGCGTGGTCTCCGCCATCCGCCGCAATCCGGACTCGCGCCGCCTCATCGTCACGGCCTGGAACCCGGCCGATGTCGACAAGATGGCGTTGCCGCCGTGCCACTGCCTGTTCCAGTTCTACGTCGCCAACGGTCGGCTCTCCTGTCAGCTCTATCAGCGTTCGGCCGACGTCTTCCTCGGCGTGCCGTTCAACATCGCCTCCTACGCGTTGCTGACGCTGATGGTGGCGCAGGTGACCGGACTCGACGCCGGCGAGTTCGTGCACACGCTCGGCGACGCCCATCTTTATCTCAATCATTTGGAACAGGCGCGGCTGCAGCTCGCGCGGCCGCCGCGGCCGCTGCCCAAGATGACCCTCAATCCGGCCGTGACCGATCTCTTTGCCTTCCGCTACGAGGATTTCTCGCTCGAAGGCTACGACCCGTACCCGCACATCAAGGCCAAGGTGGCGGTGTGAGCGGGCCGCGTGCGGGATCGCGGATCGAGATCGTTCTCCTTGCCGCGGTCGCCGACAACGGGGTGATCGGGCGGGGCGGCGCGCTGCCGTGGCGGCTCAAATCCGACATGCTGCGGCTTCGCGCGCTGACCTGGGGCAAGCCGGTCGTGGTGGGGCGAACGACCTATCTCTCCTTCACCAAGAAGCCGCTCCCCGGCCGCACCAACATCGTGGTCAGTCGCAACCAGAATTTTGCCGCGCCCGGCGCCTTGGTCGCATCGAGGCTCGACGCCGCGCTGGAAGCGGCGCGCGGCGATGCGCTGCGCCGCGCGGCGGCTGCGATCGTCGTGCTCGGCGGAGCGGACATCTACGCGCAAACGATGGCCATCGCTGATCGGCTGGTGATCACCCGCGTGCACCTGCAGCCGGACGGCGATGCGAAATTTCCGGCCATCGATCCGGACATTTGGCGGGAAACGGAACGGAGCGAGCATCGCGCCGGACCCGATGACGAAGCGAACTTCACCACCCTCGCTTATGAACGGCGCGCGCCGGGGGGTGGTAGGCACTAACCGGGAATTCAAGACCGTGCGCTGTCCCGCCGCACACGCTCGAGCCGCGTTGTAACGCAATGACACCTCCCCTATAACCCCATCAAATCGAGCGAGGCGCGCCGGCCTTTGGGCCGATGCAGCGAGGAGATAGTCGATGCCGTGGAGCAATCAGGGCGGCGGGCCGTGGGGATCAGGGGGTGGAGGTAAGGGCCCCTGGGGCTCGGGGCAGCAGCCGTCGGGCCCGACGCCACCCGACCTCGAGGAGTTTCTGCGCCGCAGCCAGGACAAGCTGCGCACGGTGCTGCCGGGCGGCAGCCTCGGTGGCAAGGGGCTCGGCCTGATCGTGCTGGCCGCCATCGCCATCTGGTTGTTTTCCGGCTTCTTCCGCGTCGAGCCCGACGAACTCGGCGTGGTGCTGCGCTTCGGCGCCGCCGTGCGCGAGGTCAAACCGGGACTGAACTATCACTTGCCGTATCCGATCGAGACGGCGCTGACGCCGAAGGCCTTGCGCGTCAACAAGATCGATATCGGCATGCGCGTGGTGGAGGACCTGCGCCGCGGCACCACGATCCGCGACGTGCCGGAGGAGAGCCTGATGCTCACCGGCGACGAAAACATCGTCGATGTCGACTTTTCGGTGCTGTGGAAGATCAAGCCGGAGGCGAAAGGGGTAGAAAACTATCTGTTCAACATCCAGCAGCCTGAAGGCACGGTGAAGGCGGTGGCCGAGAGCGCCATGCGCGAGATCATCGGCCGCTCAACCCTGCAGCCGATCCTGACCGGGGCGCGGCAGAACATCGAAACCGCCGTGCATGAGCTGATGCAGAAGGTCCTCGACAATTACGGCGCAGGCGTCCAGATCACCCAGGTCCAGCTGCAGAAGGTGGACCCGCCCTCGCAGGTGATCGATGCTTTCCGCGACGTGCAGGCCGCCCGCGCCGACAGCGAGCGGTCGCAGAACGAAGCGCAGAGCTACGCCAACAAGGTGGTGCCGGAAGCGCGCGGAAAGGCGGCGCAGATCACCCAGAGCGCCGAAGCCTATCGCGAGCAGACGGTGGCCGAGGCCAAGGGCGCGACGTCGCGCTTCCTCCAGGTCTACGACGAATACAAAAAGGCGCCCGACGTCACCCGCCAGCGCATGTATCTGGAGACCATGGAGCGGTTGTTCGG
>JBKOXY010000171.1:0-6511 GCA_046725125.1 Pseudomonadota bacterium
GTCGGGATCGTTCCTTCCCGCATCAGGAAGCCATAGAGCGTCGTGGCGAGCTCGGCATGGGTGGCGGGCGAGATTTTGCGATAGTCGGGTACCTGGCAGACGTCCCACAGTCGCTCGACCGCCGCGCGCGTCTTCGCGAGCAAGCGGATATCGTCGTCGCGCGCCGCGTGTTCCAGCACCAGGATGTCCTCGGCAATGGGCGCGCGGGTGAGGCCATTCTGTTTCGGTGTGTCTGCGAGCGAAGCCTGCAGCGCTCCGACCGACGAGAAGTCGAGCACGGTGTTGCGCCATTGCAGCACCTTGATCGACTCGAACGAATGGCTTTCGAGCGCCTGCGCAAGCTCGGTTTCGAACGGCGGGCACCTTCCGGTGGTGCCAAAGGTGCCGTTGCGGGTGGCGCGCCCGGCGCGGCCGGCGATCTGCGCCAGTTCGGCCGGATTGAGCTTTCGAAATTGGTAGCCGTCGAATTTGCGGTCGGAGGCAAACGCGACGTGATCGACGTCGAGGTTGAGCCCCATACCGATGGCGTCGGTAGCGACGAGGTATTCGACGTCACCGGACTGGTAGAGCGCGACCTGCGCATTGCGCGTGCGCGGGCTCAGCGCCCCCAACACCACGGCTGCGCCTCCGCGCTGGCGACGGATCAACTCGGCGATGGAATAGACTTCCTCGGCCGAGAACGCGACGACGGCGGAACGGCGGGGAAGCCGAGTGATCTTTTTCTCGCCCGCGAATGAGAGCTGCGACAGGCGCGGTCGGGTCAGGACATGGGCGCCGGGGAGGAGCCGCTCGACCATCGGCCGCACGGTCTGCGCGCCGAGTACCAGCGTCTCCTCGCGTCCACGGCGGTTGAGCATGCGGTCGGTGAAGACATGTCCGCGCTCGAGGTCGGCGGCGAGCTGCACCTCGTCGATGGCGAGGAAGGCGACGTCGAGGTCGCGTGGCATGGCCTCGACGGTCGAGACCCAATAGCGCGGGCTAGGCGGCTTGATCTTCTCCTCGCCGGTGACGAGCGCGACGGCCTCCGCGCCCACGCGCGCCGCGACCTTGTTGTAGACCTCGCGCGCCAAGAGCCGCAGCGGCAGTCCGATGATGCCGGAGGAATGACCGAGCATGCGCTCGATGGCGAGGTGCGTCTTGCCGGTATTGGTCGGCCCGAGCACCGCGGTGACGCCGGCGCCGCAGGCGCCGGAATCGCGGTTGGTGGGAGAGGAGAAAGAGATCGGCATCGACGGGCGAAATGGAGCGATGACTGACGTTGCTGCCGCGTGATGCTATCCGTCACGCGGCGGCGAGCGCGGCGAAATCCTCAAAGGATAGCAGCCAACAGATCGTGCCGCGCGTTCAGGTCGTTGCCATCCGTTCAAGCAGCGCCTCGAGCCGCGCGTGCATCTCGATGGAGGGAACATACCTGCTTCCACCATGTCCGGCAAACACCCATTCGAACCGGTAGTTGAGTAATTGCTTGAGGGATTGCCGTTGCTCGGACCACGACCACCAGCAGTATTGGCGGAATGCTTCGAGATCATCGGTTTCGAAGTTCCAGGCAAGCGAATCTCCGGTGAACAGACAACGTTGGTCGTAAAGATAGGCGACGCTGCCTTCGGTGTGCCCGGGAATCGGGATGGCGGTGAGATCGGCGTCGATCTCGACCGGTTCACGTCCCGTGAGGATGCAGTCGGCGGAAGGCGCGGCCGCTCGGTCGGCCTCATGAATCCACACGCGCGCGGCGAAATGCGCGCCATAGCGTCCGGCATCACCGACGTCGTCGCGATGGGTCAGTAGAATGTCCGACAGGCCGCCCCAATTCTCGAATTGAGCAACCACGGCGCGGGTGAAGCGCGGCCCATCCAACATCACATTGCCGCCCGGTCGCCGGATGGCAAACGAATGGGCGCCGTAGGCGGATTTGGCGTTGTAGCCGAGGCGGTAGATTCCTTTGGTCATCTGCTCCGGAAATACGCCATCCGGCACCCGAGCATGGCTTTCGCTCCGCACCGAAGCGGTCGGGCAGAGAAGGCGTGCGCGCCAGGCCATCATCCGCTCGTCCGCCGTTTGCGGCTGGCGTGCGAACACCGACTGCCCGCCGCGCTCGACGATCAGTCCCGGCGCCGCCGAGCGTGCGGCGCCGCAATCGATGCAGCGCGTGTCGACGAACCAATCGCCGGGAGCGTTCTGGGGATGCCGTTTGCGCATCAATCGACCGCCTATCCCCCCAGAACAAGGCTTATCCGTACGATACCGCCCCGGGAAAGGTCTGTGCTTAACCTGTGGAACGAGTCTCGAACGAATCGCGCCCGAATCGCTGACTCCACCCTGTCGGAATTCGTTCACGGCGACATCTGGTGGCACGGCCGCTGCACACCACAAAATCGTGTAAGGGGTCAACAAGGCCGGTCCCGCCCGATGCTGAAATCGATTAACGGCGACGCCCGCCGCTGAAATTCGGAGGATTGTCGTGGGGCGCAACGGCCTCGTGCCGGACCCCATTATTGCGTTTTTGCCGTGGCCCTGCTCGGTTGCGGCATGGAAATGAACTGGGTCGCCTGCATGACCCCGAGCCCGATCGGGGTCGGAACCGAGACCCGATAGGGCACCATCACGCGCGTGCCCGCAATCGGGGCAAGCCAGAGCTCGATGTCGCGCAACTGCACGAGATACTTGATCGCGGCGCGCTCGGGAACGTGCCCCGCGATCGGCGAAAAACGCACCGCGCAGACCACGGCTACGCCTTGGTAGCCTCTCTCCGACCTCACCCGCTCGAGCCGCTTGAACGCGAGCTGAAGGTCGTAGCGCATGCGGCCGTCGAAGATCGACAGCGTGCGCTGGCAAGCCTGGGGAACGAAGGTGTCGCCGCTGCCTGGGACCCGGATCAACGACGCCGTCATCGGGTCCGTCACTCCGCGGCGGTGAGCGTCGGTGACTGGAACGCGATCCGGGCTCGCAACGGTCGGCGGATTAGCCGCCAACTCCTTCACCGCGCCGGCGCTGATCACCATCCGCACGTCGTCGGACTTGTCGTCGGTGACGATGCGCGAGGCGTAGGTCGAAGGGACGAGCTGGCCGCCCGCGATGCTCCCGCGCGCAGCGCTCTGACCTTGGCCGCTGGCAAAGACGCGCAGCAAGCCAGCCGTCGCACCGCTCGCCGACGCAGTAAAATAATCATCGCCAATGTCGATCACCCAAGCGCCGCGGCCGATGGGGAGACCGCTCAAGGTGACGGTGTAGCGGGCATCGAGCTTGCCTTGGGCCAAGCTTCGGCCCCGTTGGGCGTCCACCATGGTTAGCGCGAGCGCGGTCACGCCGAGAAAAATCGCGTGACGGGTGAGGCGGTATGAACCCACGAAGTGCCCAGTCCCTGCTGTCGCGCCATTTTTTATTGAAACCGCCGGCCCATGGCTGGCCGCTGTCCCCGGCGCGACCAAGTGACCGGCCGCTGGCCGATTTCCAGCAACCTTGGCGCGGCATCTTGGCTCGATCAAGGCAACTGGAGTCCGCCGCAAATAACTTGGTCATCCGGGGCGCAATCGCACCGGGGACACGCGGCTTGACGCCTATTCATGCGCTCTTTATAGGTCCGGCGGCTTGCGAAGCTGCAGGTGGTCGCGCCGCTGACAATGCGCAAAGGCTCGATCCGGCAAACGCGTTGAAGGATAAGGTTTCTCAATGTCGCGGCGGTGCGAACTCACCGGCAAGACTGCGCAGGTCGGGCACAAGGTCAGCCACTCCAACGTCAAGACCAAGCGGCGCTTCCTGCCCAATCTGCTCAACGTCACCATGATCTCGGACGCGCTCGGCCGCTCGGTCAACCTGCGCGTGTCGGCGAACGCGCTCAAGACGGTCGATCATCGCGGCGGCCTAGATGCATTCCTGTTGAAGGCGAGGGACAACGACCTCTCCGAGAAAGCGCTCGAGTTGAAGCGGCAGATCAGAAAGAAAAGAGCGGCGGCAGCGGGGTGAGCCGACCGCGAAAGTGGGCGGTATTCGCGGTAGCATCGCGGCTTGACTAGGGCTCCACCAGCGTGAACTGAAGCAGCAGCGTGCGCTGAACCGCGGAAAAATTGTCGTCTGAAATGAGCGTGAGGACGGTTTCGCCGCCTGCGCTGCGGTGAACGCTCAAGCCTTCCATATTGTCGATCTCGTAGCCGAGATCGACGTCGAACAGAACGGGACCGTCGACCACGGCGCCCGGTTTGATCTCGCCGAGCGCGACGCGCCGCATGCGCACGGCCAAACCGCTGCTCCAGCTGAATCTCCGTTCCAGCAGCAGAACGTCGCCGCCGGGCAGGAGCGCGGCGTCGGTGATGTCGAAGTTCGAACTTCGCCTGACCGCGAAGTTGCCGGGGCTCGCTCCCCCGATGAGGAAGCCGCTGGTATTGCCCGCCTTGTCGAGGCCGCGCTCCGAGATCGCGATCAGCGTGCCTGCAAGCGGCAAACCCTTCGGAACGAACACCAGGGCCTCAATCCCCCTGTTGGGCGGCAGCGAGCGCAGTCCCGGCGGCAGCGCGATCGGCCGGCCGCGGGCAAGAAGGCCCTCCTTGCCGTAATTGAAGCGGACGATCTGATGGACGCGTTCGATGCTCACATAGAGCGTGCCACCGTCCTCCGCGATCGATTCCGTGTCATACCACCCGCGCGCCGCCAGCGGTCGCCCGTCGGCACCCAGGATCGGCGCCATTTCGGCGTCCGCGATGCCGCTCGGCCGCGTGCCCTCGTAGACGATGCGGCCGCGAAACCACCAACCCTTGTCGCTCAGGGCGATGAAATGCGCGCCATCCGACGCAACGCGAATGGCCGAAATGCCACCGAAGTGCTCGTAGGACGAACGCAGCACGAGGCCGCCGCGGAATTCGAGTAGCCCGAACTGCCGGCGGGAGAGGTCGCGAACGTCGAAGGCCGTGATCGGCTCGCTGCGAACCTCGATCGCGACCGGCGGCGGGGCGGACGGCGAGACCTGCGCATCGGCCGACATGACCGCCAAGAGCAGCGCACTTGTGATGAGCGCCGTGATGGTCCGTCGGTTTGTCCATGTGAGACCGCAACGCAAACGCGTCGTGCGGTCGCTCACGCGTCGAGCCTCCGCGGCCGGCGCGGTTCCGCCTGGGATTGCTCGTCGAATAGTTCGGCGAGCTTTTCAGTCATGGCGCCGCCGAGTTCCTCGGCATCGACGATAGTGACGGCGCGGCGGTAGTAGCGCGTGACGTCGTGACCGATGCCGATTGCGATCAACTCCACCGGCGAGCGCGTCTCGATATCCTCGATGACCCAGCGCAAGTGCCGCTCCAGATAGTTGCCGGGATTGACCGATAGCGTGGAATCGTCGACCGGGGCGCCATCGGAGATCATCATCAAGATCCTGCGCTGCTCGGTACGGCCCAGCAGCCGCTTGTGCGCCCAATCAAGCGCTTCACCATCGATATTCTCTTTGAGCAGGCCTTCGCGCATCATCAGACCGAGATTTTTGCGTGCGCGACGCCAGGGCGCGTCCCCCGATTTGTAGATGATGTGGCGCAGATCGTTGAGTCGCCCCGGATTGGCGGGCTTGCCGGCGGCGAGCCAGGCCTCACGCGATTGCCCGCCCTTCCACGCGCGCGTGGTAAAGCCCAGAATTTCCACTTTGACGCCGCAGCGCTCGAGCGTGCGCGCCAGGATATCGGCGCAAGTCGCCGCGACCGTGATCGGCCGTCCGCGCATCGAACCCGAATTGTCGAGCAGGAGCGTGACCACGGTGTCGCGGAAACTGGTTTCCTTCTCGTGCTTGAACGAGAGCGGATGGAGCGGATCGACCACGATGCGCGAGAGCCGCGCGGGATCGAGCAATCCCTCCTCCAGGTCGAACTCCCAGGCGCGGTTCTGTTGCGCCATCAAACGGCGCTGCAGCCGGTTGGCGAGCCGCGCGACCACGCCTTGCAGGTGCGAGAGCTGCTTGTCGAGGTAGCCGCGCAGCCGATCGAGCTCCTCCGGTTCGCACAAATCCTCGGCCGCGACCGTCTCGTCGTGTTTGGTGATGAAGGGCCGGTAATCCGGCCCGCGCGGCTCGTTCTGGCCGTGCCGGCGTGGACGCCGCGGCTCGGCCGGGCTCTCGGCGTCGCCCATCTCGGCGTCGTCGGCCATCTCGGCGGAGAGCGCGTCGGCGGCCTCGGCCGTGGAGTCGGACATGTCCTCGCCCGCGACATCGGCTTCATCGACCCGCGTCTGCGTGTCCTCGGCGTCGGCGCCTTGGCCGTCCTCGCCGGATTCTTCCTTACGGCGATCCGGCTCGCCCTCCTCGCCTTCCTCCTCGTCGGACTCGGTGCTGCGGTCTTCGCCCATGTCGAGCGCGTCGAGGAGATCATGGATGGCGTCGCCGAAGCGTGCCTGGTTCTCGATCAGCCGCTCGAGACGGTCGAGATCGCGCCCGGCGCGATCCTCGATCAGCGGGCGCCACAGATCGACGATCTTCTTGGCCGCCGGCGGCGGGGCTAGGCCGGTCAACCGCTCCCGCACCATCAGCGCGACCGCTTCCTCGATG
>JBKOXY010000337.1:0-4392 GCA_046725125.1 Pseudomonadota bacterium
ACTGCGGCCGAGGAAATCCACAATCAGGGAGGATCGCATGCCCATCCGCTTCTCGCCGCAGCGGGGGTTGTTGGTCGCGGCGACGCTCGCGAGCGCGCTCGCAGCCTGCCCGGCCGCCGCGCAGCAGTCGACGCCGACGCCTCCGCCGCCTACACCCAACCAGCCGACTTTGGACGCGGCCACCAAGCTGCGCGGCATCAACCCTCCGCCCTTCCCCATGGCGGCGGACAAATTGCCGACCCCGCAGCTCAAGCTGCCGAAGGGATTCAAGATCGAAGTGTTCATGAGCGGCGTGCCGAATGCGCGCTCGCTGTGGCTCGGCGACAAGGGCACGGTCTTCGTCAGCAACCGCCTGCTCGACAAGGTCTATGCCGTCGTCGAGAAGGATGGAAAACGCGAGCTCAAGGTCATCGCCTCGGGCTTGGATCGGCCGAACGGCCTCGCCTTCCACGCCGGCACGCTCTACATCGCCGAAGGCACCAAAGTTTCGAAGCTCGAAAAAATCGAGGACAATCTCGACAATCCGCCGAAGCCCGTCGTCATCTACGACCAGTTCCCCAACCACCAATCGCACGGTTGGAAATTCATCGCGGTGGGGCCGGACAACAAGCTCTACATCAACGTCGGAGCGCCCTGTAACATCTGCCTTCCGCCCGAGACCAACGGCCAGATCAGGCGCATCAATCTCGATGGCAGCGGGTCGGAAACCTACGTGCGCGGAGTTCGCAATTCGGTCGGGTTTGATTTCCACCCGGTGACGAAGGAGCTTTATTTCACCGACAACGGCCGCGACTGGTTGTCAGAGGATCTGCCTAACGACGAGCTCAACCGCGTCACCAAGGCCGGGCAGCATTTTGGCTATCCGTATTGCCACCAGGGCAATGTGCCCGACGATCAGTTCGGCTGGGGACGCAGCTGCAGCGACTACGAGGCGCCCGTCGCGCTGCTCGGCCCGCATACCGCCGCGCTCGGCATGCGCTTTTACACCGGCAGCATGTTTCCGGCTGCCTACCGCAACGCGATCTTCATCGCCCGCCACGGCTCGTGGAACAAGACCACCAAGCTCGGGGGCGACGTCATCATCGTGAAGCTCAATCCCAATGGCAGCGTGAAATCCTGGGAGCCGTTCATGACCGGCTTCCTGCAAGACAACAACTATATCGGCCGCCCGGTGGACGTGGGGGTGCTCAAGGACGGCTCGTTGCTCGTGTCGGACGACTACGCCGGCGCGATCTACCGCATCAGCTACAACGGCCGCCGGATCGCCGAACGCTGAGCTCGTTTTTCGCGCCTTTCGGCCGCCGCGCGTTCCCATTGGAATCTCGATTGCGCGGCGTGGGGAAAATGGTGGACACTGCAACCGAAGGAAACGTCTTCGGCACACGGCCCGCGATGGAGGACGCCCACGGGGCCCAGCGAAGGATCAGTTTTCCACATAAGGGAGGATCACCATGACCTACTTGTCCCACCGGCGCAGCCTCGTGCTCGCCGGAACGCTCGGTACGCTACTCGTTGCTGCGGGCCCGGCGGCCACCCAGCAGCAAGCTCCGTTACCGCCCGGCTCCCCGTTAATGGGTCGACCCGACACCGAAGCCGCCAAGAAGCTCGCCCCGGTTGCGCCGCCGCCGATCCCCACCGCCGCCGACAAACTGCCGGTTGACAAGCTCAAGGCGCCGAAGGGCTTCACGATCGAAGTCTATGCGAGCGGTGTCGACAACGCGCGCACGCTCCGGCTCGGTGACAAAGGTACCGTGTTCGTTTCAAGCCGCATCAAGGACAAGATCCACGCCATCGTCGACAAAGGCGGAAAGCGCGAAGTCAAGGTCGTCGCGTCCGGGCTCCATCGCCCGAACGGCATCGTCCTGCATAAGGGGACCCTCTATATCGCCGAGCTATCCCAGATCTCCAAAATCGAAAACGTCGAAGACAAGCTCGACAACCCGCCGAAGCCGACCGTTATCTTCAGCGACCTGCCGAAGGACGAAGCGCACGGTTGGAAATATCTCACCATCGGGCCTGATGAGAAGCTCTATTTCCAGGTTGGCGCGCCGTGCAACATCTGCATACCATCCGAGCGGCATGCCAAGATCTACCGTCTCAATCTGGACGGTAGCGGGCTGGAAGTCGTTGCGCAGGGCATCCGTCAGATCGTCGGGATGGACTGGCATCCGACGTCCAAGCAACTCTACTTTACCGAACACCAGCGCGACTGGCTGTCGGAAGACATCCCCCAAGACAAGCTCAACCGCGTGACCCAGCCCGGCAAGGACAATTTCGGCTTCCCCTATTGCCACCAAGGCAACATCCCGGACCAGGAATTCGGATGGGGTCGCTCCTGCGATGAGTTCACCAAGCCGATCACATTGCTGGGTCCACATTCGGCGCCGTTGGGGATGCGCTTCTACACCGGCACCATGTTCCCGGCGGCCTACCGCAACCAGATCATCCTCGCGCGCCATGGATCTTGGAACCGCACGACCAAGATCGGAGGTGACCTTGTGGTGGTGAAGCTCAAACCGGACGGCACCTTCAGGTCGATGGAGCCGTTCGTGACCGGCTTCCTCCAGAACAACAACTACGTCGGGCGGCCGGTCGATATGCTGGTGATGAAGGACGGCTCGTTGCTGGTCTCCGACGACTACAACGGCGCAGTCTACCGGGTGAGCTACGGCAACCAGCGGACGGCCGGTCGCTAATACCGCTCTTGACGTCGAGGGCGGCCCGCCGCCCTCGACCCTTGCTCCTTCCGCATTCTGCCACCTTTCTGGAGAGTGGCATGCGCAGCCTCGCGATCGGGGCCATTCTCGCCGGTTTGGCTGCATCCCCGCTCTGCGCACAGTCGCTCGACGCGCGGCTGCCGACCTGCTTCGCCTGCCATGGCGAAAAGGGGACATCGCAGCTTCCCGAAACGCCCTCGCTCGGCGCGCAGCCGGCCTTCTACACGACGGTGCAGCTGCTCATGTTCCGCGACAAGCTGCGCATCACCGAACCGATGAACGAGATGGCCAAGGGGCTCAGCGACTCCGACTTGCAGAGGTGTGCTGACATCATTTCGAAATTGCCGCCGCCGGAGCCGGTTTCCGGTACCCCCGACGCCGCCCGCATGGAAAGAGCGCGCGCGCTGAGCCAACAACACCACTGCAATTTCTGTCACCAGTCCAACTATGCCGGGCAAGAGAACGTTCCCCGGCTCGCCGGCCAGCGCGAGGATTACCTGCTCAAGGCGCTGCGCGGCTACAAGGACAATTCACGACGCGGCTACGATGCCCAGATGTCCGAGGTCGTCTACCCCATGAAGGACGAGGATTTCGTCGACCTCGCCTATTTCCTCGCGCGGCAGAAGTGACGCGGACGGCGAATTGTCAATGTCGGCACCGGTCGCGTGTGGCATGACAAATCGCCGCGCGATCGAGCCGTTGGAAGAACGCGGCCGCTTATTCCTCCCGTCCCGCAATCTCCGCCTGCCACGGCGCGACCCAGCGCTCGACCGCGCCGATCAGGTAGTTGAGGCCGATCGCCATGACCATCAGGACGACGATGGGCACGAACATGGTCGCGGTGTCGAAATTGTTGGCGGACGTGATGATGATCGCGCCCAGCTCGGAGATGGAGGTGAAGAACTCGGCGATCACCATGGCAACCACGGCGCGGCCGACGGCGAGCCTGATCCCGGCCATGATGTAGGGCAGCGTTGCCGGCAGGATGATCCGTCGCAAAATGACGGTATTGGGCGCAACGAAGGACTTGCCGACCTCGATCAGCGTCTTCGGCACCGCCGTCACGCCGTGCCAAGTGTTGATGCAGATCGGGAATACCGACATCAGGAACACGACCGCGACCTTGACCGCAAAACCCAGGCCCAGCCACAGCACGAGCAGCGGCACCAGCGCCACCAACGGCATGGCGTAACCGGCGGTGATATAGATTCCGATCGCCGCCTCGACTGCGCGGAAGCGGCCGGTGACGAGCCCGATCGGGATGCCGAGGACAATGGCAAGACCGTAGCCCAAGAGGAAAGGCCGCAGGCTGTCGAGCAACGCCGTCCAAAGCTTTCCCGTGCGCGCGAGTTGCCAAAACGCCTCCGCGATCGCGCTCGGATAGGAACCGAAGACCGGATTGATGTCGCGGCCGAGTATTTCCCACGCACCCAGCAGCCCGACGAGCGAGCCGATGGTGATGACCCAACTCGGCAGCGGGCGCCGCGGCTTAGTTTCGGGCGGCGCCTCACCCCGCGCGCTTTCGACAACATCAACCATCTGATCGCTCGCGCCTCAAAACTCCAAAGTATTCTCAGGCGAACCTTCGCCAGAAGCTACGTCAACGCCATAACGTTCGAGCGGTTTCCGGTACCATCGCAGACAGCCTGTTCTAGTGCAGCGCCGCGGCCGGTTC
>JBKOXY010000051.1:0-4193 GCA_046725125.1 Pseudomonadota bacterium
TCACCGACGCGGCCGAGAACATTCCCAACAGCATGATGTTTATCGCCACGCTGCTGGGCGCGACCTCGCAGATGAAAGTCGGGACCGCCGTGGTCAATCTTCCGCACAGCCATCCCGTGGTCGTGGCCTCGAACGCGGCGATGCTCGACAATCTGTTCGAAGGCCGGTTCATCCTGGGCATCGGCGCTGGCATCCTTCGCTCCGACGCCGAGGCGCTCGGACTGCTCGATGCCGACCGCAACGACATGTTCGCGGAAGCGATCGACCACATCCTTGCGCTGTGGGCAGGGACGGCACCGCTCGATCGCAAGGGAAAATACTGGACCATCTCGACCGTCAGGACGCTGTGGCCCGAAGTCGGCATCGGCGACATCGTCAAGCCCTATCAAAAACCCCATCCGCCCATTGCCGGCACGGCGACGGACCCCGACTCCAAGGGGCTGATCGCGCTCGGCCGGCGCGGCTGGTGGCCGATCTCGTCGCACTTCCTTCACCCTAATTGCCTCAAGAGCCAATGGGCCAATTACGCCAAGGGCTGCGCCGAAGGCGGGCACCGGGCCGACCGCGCGAACTGGCGGGTGGCGCGCTCGATCTTCGTCGCCGAGGACGACAAGGTGGCGCGGGCTTACGGCGGCGACGATCCCAATAGTCCTTACCGCTTCTACATGAGCCAGCTCACCGCGAAGCTGAAGAAGGCGAGACGCATGATCGCCTTCAAGCCGCATCCCGAAATGCCGGACGAGGACGTCACCTTCGATTACATCTTCGACAACGTCGTGATCCGGGGCAGCGTGAACCGTGTCGTCGATCGCATCCTGGAGCTGCACGATCAGGTCGGCGACTTCGGCACGCTGCTTTACTGCGGCAAGGACTGGGCCGATCCGCAGCTCGGCCGCAAGTCCATGGAGCTGATGGCCGAGAAGGTCATGCCCGCCGTCAATGCTGCGCTTGCAAGGTCCATGGCGGCGGAATGACGCGCCGCTCGAAATAACCCAAACACAAAGGGGTTCCCCGTGTCGCCCAAGTCTCAAGACGTCAAGCAGTCCGGCCTGTTCGGCTTTCTCGCGCAACCCGACGCGCCCACCAAGAGCGGCGTCGTCATCCTGGCAACGATCTTCGGCGTCAACGCGTTCGTCCGCGGCTACGCGGAAACCCTCGCCCGCGCCGGGCTCGCCGCCGCGGTGTGGGACCATTACGAAGGGCTGCCCTTGATCACGGATTACGAAGAATCGAAGGCGCGCGCGCGCAAGCTCAGCGACGGCGGGATGCACGCCAAGGTCAAAAAGTGGATCGACTACATGGTGAGCGAGTTGGCGCTCAGCTCCGTCGGCGTGCTCGGCTTCTGCCTCGGTGGCCGCTATGCGCTGATGGCCGCGGCGCAGGACAAGCGGATCAAGGCCTGCGCCGCGGCCTATCCGTCGATCGAAAACCCGCGGCTTCCCAACCAGGAGCAGGACGCGGTCGTGCTCGCGGCCGATATCGGTTGCCCCGTTCACGTCGTCCAACCCGGCCACGATCACGTCGCCAGCGTGGAGACCTATGCCGCGCTCAGGGAGACGTTGGAGAAACGCGCAGCGCCGACCATTTGGCAATACTATCCCGACGCCGAGCACGGCTTCATGCACCGCAAGGAGCCGGCGGCCAATCCCGCGGCGACCGTCATCGCCTCTCCGCAACTCGTCGCCTTTCTCAAAGCCTGCCTGTCGTGACGCGGAGCCCGGCTGGTTTGCGCGCCGTCACTCAATGAGTTCAAGGCGCGTTAATTGCAATACATGAACGGCGCGTTTCCCTGGCGGAACATCCGTCGCGCAGACATGATTTTGCGCGGAGATGCTCGCATGCGCACAGGACCGACGCGACGGAGCGTGCTCGCGCTGATCGGCTCGCTCGCGCCGGCAGCAGCCTTCGCGGCCTATCCCGAGCGGCCGATCAAGCTGGTGGTGGCGCTCGCGCCCGGCGGACCGGCCGACACCGCCGCCCGCCTGTTTGCGCCCTATTTCTCCGAGCGGCTCGGCCAGAGCGTCGTGATCGAGAACCGCACCGGCGCGTCGAGCGTCGTAGGCACCGAGTCGGTCGTGCGGGCGCCGCCCGACGGCTATACGCTCCTCTTCGGCTCGAGCTCGACCTTCGCGGTCAATCCGGCGGTGATGAAGAACCTACGCTTCGACGTGCGCAAGGATCTCAGACTCGTGGGTCTGGTCTCGTATACGCCGCATGTGCTCGTGGTACGCGCTCCGCTGGCCGCAAACACGCTCGCCGAGCTCATCGCGCTCGCCAAGATGCGGCCGGGCAAGCTCACCTACGCGTCGTCGGGGGCGGGCGGCGCCATTCATCTCGCCAGCGAGCTGTTCAAACGCGAGGCCGGCGTCGATATCGTGCACGTTCCCTATCGCGGCGGTGGACCGGCGGTGATGGGCTTGCTCACCGGCGACGTCGACATTTTCATCAATGACGCCAGCACCACGGTGGAGAATATCCACGCCGGCAAGCTCAAGGCGCTGGCGGTGGCCGCCTCGACACGCTCGCCGCTTCTCCCGCAGGTGCCGACCTTCGCCGAGCTAGGATTTCCCGCGGTGGTATCGTCCTCCTGGTTCGGCCTGGCGGCGCCGGCGAATACGCCCGTCGACGTCATCGGCGCCTTGGCCGCCGCGATGCCTGCCGTCTTTGCGTCGGCGAGCTATCAGGCTCGGCTGCAAAAGCTCGGCCTCGAACAATTCAGCTTGAGCCCCGAACAGTCCGCCGCCTTCATCGAGGCTGAGTTCGACAAATGGGCCGAGGTCGCGAGGTCGGCCGGTATCCAGGTGGACTAGGCCGCAGCCACTAGCCCAATCAAGGCACGCACACCCCGGAATCGTAGCATTCGCGATGGGTCGCTCGACCTTGGGCCGAGCGTCGAGCCCGCGACTTTACAAAACTTTACCTTCCCGACACCGGCGAGAAAACGCCGGCCCATACCTTGCGCTCACGGGCAATACCGCCTGATGTCGAGGAAGGAGTTCAGGATGGTTGAACAGGGCAACGGGCAGTCCAAAGCCGAAACTCCGTCTGAGGACTACCGCCGCGGTCGCCGCGGCACGTTCGTGATTGCATTGGTCGCGGTGGCGCTGTTGGCAGGCCTCACCGGCAATTTGCTCTCCAAGGCGTTCGGGCAAGGAGACGGCTGGCATCGCATCGCCTGGCACGACGGCGGCATGTTTGGCGGGCCGCTCTCTCCGGCGCAAATCGACGATCGGATCGACCGCATGACCAAACATATGGCGATCGAGATCGACGCGACGGCGGACCAGCAGGCCAAGGTCGCAGCCATCGCCAAGGCCGCCTTCGCCGATCTGCGGCCGCTGCGCGAGAAGGCGCAGGCCGCGCGCGCTCAGGCCGTCACGCTCTTGACCGCGCCCACCATCGATCGTAGTGCAATCGAGCGCCTGCGCGCCGAGCAGATCGGGCTTGCCGAAACGGCGAGCAAGCGCATCGCGCAGGCGCTGGCCGACGCCGCCGACGTGCTCAGCCCCGAACAGCGCCGGAAAGTCGCGGACTGGATGGCATTCGGGAGGCCATGGTGGACGCGCTGGCATCGCGGCTGACGGACACCGGTTGATGGACAATCGTGGGCGAACGCGTCCTTCTGATCGAAGATGATTCCCGTCTTGCCGATATGGTAGGCGAGTATCTCGGCAAGGCGGGCTTTCACGTCGTTCATGCCGAGAGCGGGGCGCGCGGCCTCGCGCTGCATGGGCGAGAGCCGCTGGACGTCGTCATCCTCGACCTGATGCTGCCGGATACCGACGGCTTGGACATCTGCCGGCAGATCCGCGCGCGCTCCGACACCCCGATCCTGATGCTGACCGCGCGCGGCGACCCCATGGACCGCGTGGTCGGCCTCGAAATGGGGGCCGACGACTATTTGCCGAAACCATTCGAGCCGCGCGAGCTCTTGGCGCGACTGCGCGCGATCCTGCGCCGTGGGCGGGGCGGGCCCAAACCCGACCTGCTGCGCTACGGGCGGCTCGAGATCGACCGCGGCGCCCGCGAAGTGCGGCTTGACGGCACGCCGCGTCCGCTCACCGGTTATCAATTCGCCTTGCTGCTGGCGCTCGCCGAGCATGCAGGCCGCGTCATGTCGCGCGACGCGCTGATGGACGCGGTCAAGGGCGAACAGATCGAGGCGTTCGACCGGTCGATCGACGTGCATGTTT
>JBKOXY010000295.1:0-2738 GCA_046725125.1 Pseudomonadota bacterium
GCTTCCCGCCGCCGTGTCCGGCGATCCGGCCAAGCGCACGCCCGCCGACAACCAGACCGTACGCAACGTCTTCGTCATCGGCCCGGACAAGAAGATCAAGCTCGTTCTGGTCTATCCGATGACCACCGGCCGCAATTTCGACGAGGTGTTGCGTGTGATCGATTCGCTACAGCTCACCGCCAAGCACAAGGTGGCGACGCCGGTGAATTGGAAGCACGGCGAGGACGTGATCATCGCAGGTTCGGTCAGCGACGACGACGCCAAGAAGCAATATCCGCAGGGCTGGAAGTCGCCCAAGCCCTATATCCGCATCGTGCCGCAGCCGAAGGCGTGACATTCTCCCGAGCGACGGCAACCCCGGGCGCGGTGAAAGCCGTGCCCGTATGCTGACGCGCGCAAATTCAAGCTGCCGGTGAACGGTGGCGCGATATCGACGTCGTCCGCGAATGGCTCGCAGGCGTCGGTCCTAGCCGGTATTGCTCGCCGCTGTGGGCGAGCCAGGCATTTGTCTTGATCCAGTCGTGCACGCGGCCACAGGCAGGACACACCATCTTGGCGGTTACCGCTGGAAGCTCTTCGATGCCGATCGTCTCGATGCCCGTGGAGACATCATGTCCAGTCACAGGACATTTGATCATGATGATTCCCATGACCCCTCCTCGGCATTTCAGCTCAATTAGCCCACGCCAGCATGTCGCGCGTGTGACGGCCGCAGGCAACAAGGAGGTCGGCATGGGAGACCTGCGCAGAACGGAGTTGTCAGGCGCCAAGTGGGACCGACGTCCTTTTTGAAAAACCTTTTACGAACAAGATCGATGCGACGATGCTGGGTCGGCCGATTGCGGCAAAAACGCGACTGCGGCCTTAACGGAATCAAAACATAGCACGGACAAATCTGCGCTGGCGGGGATAGCGGCAGCAGCCGCGCTTTCCCGTCTTGGCAATGTCCGGAGGTTCGCAGTCATGCGCCGTCTTGCGTTCGCGCTGTTGATGGCCGCGGCCCTTTGGAGCTCGTCTGCGGTCGCCGAATACCGCATCACCCGCGATCATGGTGGGCTGCTCGAAGACTACAAAGCCAAATATGCCGTGATCCGCGATCGCGGCGAGCGCGTGGTCATCGACGGCATTTGCAACTCCGGCTGCACGCTGGTGCTCGGCATCGTCCCGCTCAACCGCGTTTGCGTGACGCCGAGCGCGAGTCTGGGTTTCCACATGGCCTATTACGACAAGGCCACGACCTTCGGCGTCAAGGTGATGAGCTACGAGGGAACCGCGGAGCTGATGTCCTACTATCCCACGACGGTGAAGGACTGGCTCGACCGGCATGGCGGCATCGCTGCGGACATGAAGAAGGTCAAGAACGGCCCCGAGCTCTGGGCCATCGTCGATCCCTGTCCGGAAGAATTTCTCTAGCGGCCCGTGACAGGTCGAGATGGCTCGGCATCGGCTGGTCGCTGCCGGCTTTGGAGCTCGATCTGCCGCGAAACTCGGTGCTCTTTCGGCATCCCGATCGTGCCAGCGACCGTTGATGGCCGATCAGTGCAAGCTCGGTCCCTTGAGAAAGCGATTGCGGTCGCCTGAGGTCACACGCACCTCGAAGGTGCGGCCGTCGCGATAGATGGTCAGCGGCACTTCAACGCCGGCCTTGCCCAGCGACCATACCTTGCGAAAGAAGCCGGCGAGATCGCTGACCTCTTGGCCAGCGACCCCCAACACCACGTCGCCGGTGCGCAGATTGGCGCGCCGGGCCGGGCCGCCAGTGGAGACCCGCGCGACCACGACCTTGTCGTCGACCTCGGTTGCATTGAGCCCGAGCCAGGGACGCGGCGGATGGTTCGGCCGCCCGAGGGTGAGGAGATCCTCGAGGATGGGTTTGAGAATATCGATCGGCACGATCATGTTGAGCGGCTCGGGCGTCCCGCTTTCGCGCACCTGTTGCACCTGCAGCGAGCCAATGCCCAAAAGCTCGCCCGCGCGTCCGATCATCGCAGTGCCGCCCCAGAACGGATGCGCCGGCGCGGTGAAGATCGCCTCGTCGAGCACATATTCCCAATTGCCGGCGAATTCCTGCTTGGCGGCGATGCGCGCCACCACCGAATGCTTGCGTCCGCCCGCGCCGGCGACCACGACGGAATCGCCCACTTTGGCCGCCTTCGATTGGCCGATCGGCAGCGCGGGCAGGCCAATCCGCGCCAGCGCTTGGACCAGCCCGAAGCCGGTCTCCTGGTCGTAGGCCAAGACGTGACCGGGAACCGCGCGGCCGTCCGCGAGGTGCAGCCAGATCGTTTCCGCCTCGGTGACGAGGTAGCCGATGGTGAGCACCACGCCCTCGCGGATCAGGACGCCGTTGCCGGTGCGCTCGGTGCCCAACGTCTCGGCGGTGAACGCGTCCGCGGGAATGATGGCCCGCAGCCCCACCAGCGAGGTCAGGGCTCCCTCGAGGTCATAGGCGTAATTCTCCGGCTTGGGCTGGACGGCATGCGGCATCTCCCAATCGCTCGAGGATGACATCCAGGCACTCCCTTCGCTGACGCGATGCTCCTGTCGCAGAACCATACACCAACACGCGGCGCCCCATCGACTATCCTACCATCCGTGCCGTTGGAAAAAATGGGGCCGGTGCGCGCCGGCGCGCAGGCTGTCGGCGTCGATCTCACCCCTCTAATCGAGCGGCTCCACTTTGACGATGGCGGCGCCATGGTTGCTGCCGATCCAGAGCGCCGGCCGCTCGGCGGAGC
>JBKOXY010000231.1:0-3944 GCA_046725125.1 Pseudomonadota bacterium
TTTCAGCACTTCGGAGAACACGCGCGATTCCCCGGCCAAGCCGCCGGTATGGCTTGTGATCGCGCGCTGCGTGCGCTCCGCGCGTCCGACCTTGAGCACGACCACCGGCTTTCCGGCGGCGGCGGCGCGGTCGAGCGCGGCAACGTAGCGTTCGGGCTCGCGCACGGTCTCGGTGAACGTCGCGATCACCTTGGTGGCGGGATCGTCAATGAGATATTCGAGATAGTCCACCGTTCGGGTGACGGCCTCGTTGCCGGCCGAGACCGAGAGGCTCACCCCGTAGCGGCGCAGATCGGACAGTAGCGCGATGCAGACCGAGCCGCTCTGGGACACGATCCCGACATTGCCGGCGAGGCCGCTCGGATCCATCACGGTCTGCTTGTAGGTGGTCGAGCGCGCCGTCGGATTGAGGATGCCCATGCAGTTCGGCCCGCACATGGGCATGCCCGCCTCGCGGCACAGATCCGCGATCTCGGCTTGCTGGCGCGCCCCTTCCTCGCCGAGCTCGGCGAAGCCGGCGTCGTAGATGACCGCGGCGCGCGCGCCGCGTTTCACCGCCAGCCGCACCTGCTCCGGCAGGAGCGGCTTGCGGATGCTGAAGACCACGACGTCGGGCGCCTCCGGCAGATCGGTCAGGCTCGGGTAGCAGACGAGATTGCGGACGGTTTGATATTTGGGGTTGACCGGATAGATCGGTCCGGCGAAGCCGATAGCGCCGAGCGACTCGATGACGGAGCGTGCGGGCCCGACGCGATCCGTGGCTCCGACAATTGCGATCGAACGAGGTTTGACCAGCGGATCAAGCTGCATATTCCTCACCCTTGGGCGGGCCTTGGTCGAAAGAATAACGAGATCAGAACGCCCAGCAGCACCGCGCCCGTGAGTAGCGTCGACACCACGGCGATGACGGGATCGGATTCGAGACGGATCGATTCGAACATCTTTTTCGGCAGGGTCGATGCGTCGCGGCCGGCGATGAAGATCGCGACTACCGCCTCGTTGAAGGAGTGCAGGAAGGCGAACAGGGCGCCGACCAGGATTCCCGGCCGCAGCACCGGCAGCGTCACCCAGAGGAACGTGCGCAGCGGCCCCGCGCCGGCACTCATGGCGGCGCGTTCGAGGTTGCGGTCGAAGCCCTTGAGCGCCGCGGCGATGACCAGGAAGGCGACGGGTATGGATAAGACGCTGTGTGCGATGATCATGCCGGCGTGGGTCCCCACGAGACGCAAGGGGCTCAAGAAGCTGTAATAGCCGAGGGCGCTCACGACCGCGGGCACGATGATCGGCAACATCATGACGAGGTTGAGCACGCTCTTGCCGTAGAAGCGATAGCGCACGAAGCCGAAGGCGGCGGGCAGCGCCGCGATCAGCGTGAGCGCCATCGACCCGAACGCGATGATGAAGGAGTTGGCGGTGGCCTCGAGCCAGGAATGGCTCGAGAAGTATTGCGCGTAATAGCCGGTCCAATAGCCCGGCGGCGGAAACTCGAACGAGATCGCCTTCGAGAACGACATCGGCACGATGATTGCCATGGGCGCGACCAAAAAGATCGCGGCGAGCGACGCCAGCAGGAGTGGAACGTGACGTGTCATCGGCCCTTATCCCCACAGCCGATCCAAGCCGGCAAAGCGATTGTAGACGCCGAGCAGCACAAGCGTGGACGCCAGCAGGACGACCGCGATCGCCGAGGCGAAGCCCCACGCCAGCAGATCCTCGATCTGCTGGCTGATGAGCTGGGAGATCATCATGTCCTTGGGCGTGCCGAGCAGGATCGGCGTAATGTAGAAGCCGAGACACATGGTGAACACGAGAACGCAGCCGTTGACGACCCCCGGCAGGCTGAGCGGAAGGAAAACGAGGCGGAACGCGCCGAAGGGGCGCGCGCCGAGGCCTTCGGCGGCCCGCATATAGGAGGGATCGATCTTGCGCATGACGCCATAGAGCGCCAGCACCATGTAGGGCAGCAGGACGTGGGTCATGCCGAGCGTGGAGCTGAACGAGGTGAAGAGGAGTTGCGGCGGCTTGCCCCATCCGGCCAACGCGTAGGTGGCGGCGACCGGTCCCTTGTTGCCGAGAATCACCAGCCAGGCATAGGTGCGGACCACGAAGCCGGTCCAGAAACTCAAGCCGACGGCGACGAGAAAAATCACGGCCACGGCATCGGTGCGTCGTGCCATCACGTAGGCCAGCGGGTAGCCGAGCGCGAGGCACGCCAGCGTGACGATCAACGACGTCCTGAACGTGTTGACCATCACGTTGGCGTAGAGCGGAACGGTGAAGAAGCGGCGGTAATGATCGAGCGACACTGTCGGATCGGTGACGCTGAGAAGGAGCACGTAGCCGATCGGGACGATGAACAGCACGATGATGCAGAGCACCGCCGGCGCCACCAGCAGCCAGGCGGTCAAGCCATCGCGGGACATCGGGCCGCGGCGGCGGGCCGCCTGGGTCGACGCAGCTTTGCTCATCGCGCGGATGATGTAACATGAGCGGCCGGTGCGAGGCTATCGACCGGCAGGGCTTCGCCGCGGTGGTGGCGTCGCAAAAAACGGGGTGGGGAATGGCAGCTCGGATGTCCCGCCGTCGCGTGTTGGCGCTCGGCGTCGGCGCGCTCCTCGGCGCGCCCGCGATCGTCCGCCCAGCGCGCGCGCAAGGCCGAACGGTCTACGTCAATTCCTACGGCGGCGTATGGGAATCCTCGTGGCGGAAGGCCTTCTTCGAGCCGTTCTCGGCGCAGACCGGGATCCAAATCAAGACGGTGCCCGGCGTCTCGTTTGCCAAGCTCAAGGCCCAGGTTCAAACCAGGAATTTCGAGTGGGACGTGGTCAATCTCGGCGACGTCGAATACGGCCAGGCCGTGCTCGAGGGATTGCTCGAGAAGGTCGACAGGGACGCCGCCAAGGCCGATCAATTGCCGGCGCACATGGTGCGCGACTACGGTATCACCAGCTATTCGCTCGGCACCAATCTGGTGTACCGCAAGGACAAGTTCCCGAACGGGGGACCGCAAAGCTGGGCCGACTTCTGGGACGTCAAGAAATTCCCCGGCAGTCGTTGCCTCTACGACCGCTCGTTCAGCTGCCTCGCGTTCGCGCTGTTGGCCGACGGCGTGCCGGCCGACAAGCTCTATCCCATGGATGTCGACCGCGCGTTCCGCAAGATGAGCGAGATCAAGCCGCATATCAAAGCATGGTGGCGCGAGGGATCGCAATCGCAGCAACTCATCCGCGACGGCGAGGTCGACATGATCGCGATGTGGAGCGCGCGCGCCATCGATCTGATCGACGACAACGTGCCGCTCGAACTCGTCTGGAACGGTGCCGAGATCTACTACGCCAACCTGCTGGTGCCGAAAGGTGATCCCAACGCGAAGGCGGCGTGGCAATTCTGCAATTTCGTCGCGCAGGCCAAGCCCCAGGCGGATTTCGCGATGCTGTTGCCCTATGGGCCGGCCAATCCCGGCGCGCGCGCGCTGATGACGCAGGCGCGGCTGCGTCAGACGCCGGCCTGGCCCGAAAACGAAAGGATAGGGTTCAAGCACGACGCCGCCTGGATCGCGCCGCGCTTGGCCCAGCTGCGGGAGCGCTGGACGCAGTGGCTCACGACGTAACGTGGGTGAGGCGATGATCGCCCGAGCGACAGCGGATGCGATCGATCGAAGATGTTCGCCCTCGGTTCGCGAACAAGGGAGGCTCAAATGAAGAGGCAGTCTAAGCTGGCGCTAGCGATCTTCGCCGGCACGTTGCTTGCGATCTTGCATGACGCAGCAACGGCGCAGACGGTCGCGGTCGCGACCGGAGCTTCGGGAAAAGTCCATCTGCTTCCGGCCACCATGGAGACCACGCAGCTGGGTTGGTACGACAATGCGCAGAAGCCGGTGCTCACCATCAAGCCTGGCGATAGCGTCGTCATGGAAACAATGATGCATTTCCACGATCGCCTCG
>JBKOXY010000238.1:0-6520 GCA_046725125.1 Pseudomonadota bacterium
GTTGCGCACCTGGTCGGTCAGATTGCCCGCCATGGAGTTGACGCTGTCGGTCAAGTCCTTCCAGGTGCCGGCCACGCCCGGCACTTGCGCCTGCCCGCCGAGCTTGCCTTCGGTGCCGACCTCGCGCGCAACGCGCGTGACTTCCGCCGCGAAGGCGTTGAGCTGGTCCACCATCGTGTTGAGCGTTTCCTTGAGCTGCAGGATTTCGCCGCTCACGTTGACGGTGATCTTTTTCGACAGGTCGCCTTGTGCGACTGCGGTCGCGACCTCGGCGATGTTGCGGACCTGGGCGGTGAGGTTCGAGGCCATGAAGTTGACGCTGTCGGTCAGGTCCTTCCACGTGCCGGCGACGCCGCGCACCATGGCCTGACCGCCGAGCTTGCCTTCCGTGCCGACCTCGCGCGCGACGCGTGTCACCTCGCCGGCGAACGCGTTGAGCTGGTCCACCATAGTATTGATGGTGTCCTTGAGCTCGAGAATTTCGCCACGCACGTCCACGGTGATCTTTTTGGAAAGGTCGCCGCTGGCGATGGCGGTCGAGACCTCGGCGATGTTGCGGACCTGCGCGGTCAGGTTCGAGGCCATGGAGTTGACGCTGTCGGTCAAGTCTTTCCACGTGCCGGCGACGCCGAGCACGTTGGCCTGGCCGCCCAGCCGACCTTCGGTACCGACCTCGCGCGCCACGCGCGTCACCTCGCCGGCAAACGCGTTGAGCTGATCGACCATCGTGTTGATGGTCTCCTTGAGCTGCAGGATTTCGCCGCTCACATTCACGGTGATCTTCTTCGAAAGATCGCCGCCGGCGATGGCGGTGGCGACATCGGCGATGTTGCGGACCTGCGCGGTGAGGTTCGAGGCCATCGAGTTGACGCTGTCGGTCAAGTCCTTCCAGGTGCCGGCGACGCCGGGCACCTGCGCTTGGCCGCCAAGCTTGCCTTCCGTGCCGACCTCGCGCGCCACGCGCGTCACTTCCGACGCAAACGAGTTCAACTGGTCCACCATCGTATTGATGGTGTCCTTGAGCTCGAGAATCTCGCCGCGCACGTCGACCGTGATCTTGCGCGACAGGTCGCCGCGCGCCACCGCCGTCGTCACCTGGGCGATGTTGCGCACCTGGTCGGTGAGGTTGCCGCACATGGCGTTCACCGAGTCGGTCAAATCCTTCCAGGTGCCGGCGACGCCGGGCACGATCGCCTGGCCGCCGAGCTTGCCCTCGGTGCCGACCTCGCGCGCCACGCGCGTCACCTCCGAGGCGAACGACCGCAGTTGATCGACCATCGTGTTGATGGCTTCCTTGAGCTGCAAAATCTCGCCGCGCACGTCGACGGTGATCTTCTTCGAGAGGTCGCCCATGGCGACCGCGATGGTCACGTCGGCGATGTTGCGGACCTGCGCGGTGAGGTTCGAGGCCATCGAGTTGACGTTCTCGGTCAGGTCTTTCCAGACACCGGTCACCTCGCTCACCTGCGCTTGGCCGCCGAGCTTGCCTTCAGTGCCGACCTCGCGCGCGACGCGCGTCACCTCCGAGGTGAACACGCTGAGCTGCTTGATCATGGTGTTGACGATGGTGGCCGAGCGCAGGAATTCGCCCTGCAGCGGCCGGCCATCGACGTCGAGGCGCACCGTTTGCAGCAAATCGCCCTGCGCGACGGCGGAGATGGCGCGAGTCACTTCCGTGGTCGGCCAAAGCAGATTGTCGATGAGGGTATTGACCGAAGTCTCCATCTCGCCCCATGCGCCATGCGACAGGCCGAACTTCACCCGCTGGCGCGTCTTTCCTTCGCGGCCCACGACTTGGCCGACGCGCTCGAGCTGCTGCGCCATGCGCTCGTTGGCGGCGACGATCTCGTTGAAGGTGTCGGCGATCTTGCCGAACAGGCCGACCTGACTGCCGGACATGCGGACGGAGAAGTCACCCACGCGCATGGACTGCAGGGCATTCAAGAGATCGAGCAGCTCAGGCGACGCGCCGCCGTTGACGCGGCTATCGGGCATTTCAGCCGGCGCCGCGCTCGGAGATGGGCCATTGGTCTTGAGTTCGCCAACCGGATCATTGTTCGGTTGCATAGTCTCCTCCGGCGCGGATGAACCGGCGCAAGATGTCACGAGCGCAGGGGCGCTGTCACGACCATAGCGGGGCGGTGCTGCGATCTTTGGACGCGTAAGCTTGAGACGGCCGCCGCTGGGAACTTGGGATTGGCACCGGCCGCGGCCCTCGTCTGCCGCGGCCGCGATGGCGTGCGCGCATCGCATATCGACCGCGGGCCTCCCGCGGCGGGCGATCCACAAGCCGATTGCGGATGAATGTCCTGCGACCGGTTGGATCCGGCCATGTCCCTATACCCCTCGGTGCATCCAAGTCGGACCACCACCTGACCCCCGCAACGCCGCAACGATCCAATGGTTCCGCGGATAGGGTCAAAATTTCTATCAGCAAAAATGCCTATAGATTTCAGACCGTTAGCGCTCAGGCAAAAGGAGGATTGCGCGCGGGGACCCGAGACCTGGCGCTGCGGCCGACGGGCACATCAGGGCGCGACGGAGGCCGCTCATACGCATGTCCGACGAATGAGGCGGACCGGGCGGCCGTCCCATGGGCGTTTCTCCTGCACCGTCCCTTCAAGCATTGTCTCGCCTTCCGCCGCTGAGCTTGCTAACCCCTGACCCCTTTCCTGCGACCGGGAGAGGGCTCTCATCGCGTGCGCGGTGCGCGTAACGTGCGATCGTCGCCGAAGCCAACATGAAACAACGCATTCCATCGACGGCCAACGGTTCGAGCCTTCGGCTCGCGGCCGACATCGGCGGCACCTTCACCGATATCGCGGCCTTCGACGACCGCACCGGCAAGCTCACCTTCGGCAAGGCGCTATCGACGCCGCAACGCCTGGTCGAGGGCATCGATGCCGGGGTGGGGAAGGCGGGCAGCGACTACAAATCCGCCGGACTGTTTCTCCACGGCTCCACCATCGCCATCAATACAATCCTGGAGCGCATGGGCGCCAAGACCGCGCTCCTCATTACCGAGGGCTTCCGCGACATCTATGAGATCGGCCGCATCAACCGGCCGGACGCCTACAATCTCTTCTTCCGCAAGCACGAGCCGCTGGTCGAGCGGGCGCTGCGCTTCGAGGTCAAGGAGCGCGTGCTGTCCGACGGCGAGATCGAGACGCCGCTGGACGAGAAGGAGATCGAAGCGTTCGGCCGCACGCTGGCGCGGCTCGGCGTGGAGGCGACCGCGATCCTGTTTCTCAACTGCTACGCCAAGCACGAGCATGAAGCGCGCGCCAAGGCCATTCTGGAGAGGAACCACCCGGAGATGTTCGTCTCGGCCTCGCATGAACTCTCCGAGGAATATCGCGAGTTCGAGCGCTGCTCGACGGTGGTCGCCAATGCCTATATCGGGCCGATCGTGCGGGGCTATCTCGCCGAGATCGAGGACCGCATTCGCAGCGACGGTTTTTCCGGCTCGTTCCTGATCGTGCAGTCGACTGGCGGGCTCTACGAAGCGGATCAGGCCAAGAGCCACTGCGTGCACATGCTGGAATCGGGGCCGGCGGCGGGTGTCATCGGGACCCAGGCGCTTTGTCGTGCGCTCGGGCTGAAAAATGCCATCGCCTTCGACATGGGCGGCACCACAGCCAAGGCCGGCGTGATCCACAACGGCGAAGCGCTCACCAGCGGTGCCGCCTTGATCGGCGGCTACGATCAGGCGCTGCCGGTGCAGATCGCGATGATGGACATTTTCGAGGTCGGCACCGGGGGCGGCTCGATCGCACGGGTGGAAGAGGGCGGACTGCGGGTCGGCCCGCAAAGCGCGGGCGCGGCACCCGGCCCGGCCTGCTATGGCCTCAGCGGCACCGAGCCGACGGTGACCGATGCGAACCTCGTTCTCGGCCGGCTTGCCGCCGACCGCTTCCTCGGCGGCGAGATGCGGCTCGACCTCGAAGCCGCCCAACGCGCGCTCACCGAGCGCGTGGCGAAGCCGCTGGGCATGGACGTGACGGAGGCGGCCGACGGTATCTTGCGTATCGCCGCGACCGCGATGTCCTATGCGGTGAAAGAGGTCACCACCGAGCGCGGTCTCGATGCCGGCGACTTCGCGCTGGTGGCCTATGGCGGCGCCGGGCCGCTGCATGCGGTGCAAGTCGCGCGCGAGATCGGCATCAGGACCGTCATCGTTCCGACCGCGCCCGGGGTGTTCTCCGCCTTCGGTATGCTGTTCTCGGATCTGCGTTACGATTTCGTGCGCACTTGGTTCACGCGGCTCGAGGACGCGCCGTTTGCGGCAATCGAACGCGTCTACCGCGATCTCGAGCGCCAGGGCTGTGCGGCGATTGCCGGCACTTCGATCAAGCCGCAGAAGATCACGCTCAAGCGCGCGGCCGACATGCGCTATGTGGGCCAGGAGCACGCGGTCACCGTGGACCTGCCGCTCAAGGTGTTCGAACGGCAAGACCGGCGCGCGATCAAACGCCTGTTCGACGCCATGCACGAATTGCGTTACGGCACCTCGGCGCCGGACGAGCGTGCCGAGATCGTGAGCCTGCGCAGCACCGTCACCGGCATCATGCGCAAGCCGCCGCAGGAAAGGGTCGCGCGCGGAAAAAGCGCGCCCGACAAGGCCGCCTTCACCGGCAGACGGCCGGTCTACCTGGACGGCAAGTTCCGCTCGACGCCAACCTACGCCCGCGCGGCGCTCACTGCCGGCAACCGGATCAGCGGGCCGGCGCTGATCGAGGAACACGCCGCGACGACCGTGCTGCTGCCCGGCGACAGGCTCGAAGTCGACGCCTGCGGACATCTGATGATCAAAGTGGCGGGAGGCCGGTAAGGGCGCCATGGCAAAAAGGACAAAGACCGTCGCGCGCAAGCCGCGCGCCACGCGCAAGGTCGATCCCGTGGTCACGGAGATCGTGCGCAACGGCGTCATCGCGGTGACCGAGGAAATGAAAACCAACCTCATGCGCACCGCTTACAACATCATCATCTACGAGGCGCTCGATTTCACCACCGGTCTGTTCACGCCGCGAGGCGAGACCATCTCGATCGGCATCGGGTTGCCGATGTTCATCCGCGGCATGGCGGAGACGGTCAAGGCCAAGATCAAGCACTTCGGCGCCGGCAACATCCGGCCGGGCGACATCTACGTCACCAACGATTCCTATCTCACCGGCAGCCATCTCAACCACGTCACGCTGACGCTTCCGATCTTCCACAACGGCAGGCTCGTGGCGTTCTCCTGCTGCATGGCGCATTGGCTCGACATCGGCGGCATTCTCGGCGGCATGAGCACCGATATTTTTTCGGAAGGACTGCAGATCCCGATCCTCAAGTATCAGGACCGGGGCTTGGTCAATGCGACCGTGGTGGATATCATCCGGCAGAACGTCCGCCTGCCGAGCCGGGCCATGGGCGATCTGCGCGCGCAGGTCATCGCGGTGAAGACCGGCGAGCGGCGCTTCCTCGAGCTCATCGAACGCTACGGGCGCGACGCGGTGCTCAACTCCATTGCGGCGATCATGGATCACGCCGAGGCGATGGCGCGCGCGCGCACGCGCACGATCCCCGCCGGCATCTACGAGGCGGAATCCTACATGGACGATGACGGCATCGACATCGGCCAGAAGGTGCCGATCCGCGTGCGCGTCGTGGTCGCGGGCGACGAGATGACCGTCGACCTGAGCGAGGTGTCGAAACAGGTGCGCGGCTTCTACAATTCCGGCATCACCACCGGCTACGCCTGCGCGCAGGTCGCCTACAAGTGCCTGACCTCGCCCACGGATTATCCCATCAACGACGGCTCGTTCCGCAGCCTCAAGACCATCGTGCCGCCCGGCCGGGTGGTCAGCGCGGTGCGGCCGGCACCCATGCGCTGGTGGATGACCTATCCGATGACCATCGTCGACACGATTTTCAAGGCGTTGGCGCCGGCCATTCCTGGTCGCGTCATCGCCGGCCACCACGCCGATCTTCTGGCGTCGTCGTTTCACGGCATCAACAACCGCACCTCCGAGTTCTTCATCGGCAGCTTCGGGCCGCTGGGCGGCGGCTGGGGCGCCAAGATGACAGAGGACGGCGTCTCCGGCACGGTTTGCATCAACGACGGCGATACCCACAACAGCCCGAACGAGCAAGCCGAGTTCAAGTTTCCCATCGTGGTGGAGAGCTATGCGCTGGTGCCCGATTCCGGCGGCGCCGGCCGTCGCCGCGGCGGGCTCGGGGTCGAGCGCGTGGTGCGCGCGCGCACGAATATGGTGGTCAACAATCAGAGCGAGCGCGCCCATTGCCGGCCATGGGGGCTCGACGGCGGCCTCGACGGCACCGGCAACGCGGTGGAGCTGCGCATCGGCGGACAGTGGAAAAGCGATTTCCCCAACGCCAAGGTGTTGGTGGCGCAGCTCAAGCCCGGCGACGCCTTCAAAATCCGCTCGGGCGGTGGTGGCGGCTACGGCAACCCGCTCGAGCGGCCGATCGAACAGGTTCGCGACGACGTGCGCCAAGGCTACGTGACCGCGAAGTC
>JBKOXY010000375.1:0-2635 GCA_046725125.1 Pseudomonadota bacterium
GGGCTGTTCTCGGTCCCATTCTCCTCCGAGACGCTGCACTGGTTCGTGCTCGCCGTGGTCACAACGTCATATCTGATCCTGCGGCGCATCACGCAGTCACCCTTCGGCATGGTGCTGCAGTCGATCCGCGAGAACGAGGGGCGCACCCGCGCGATCGGCTATGCCATCGAGCGCTACAAGATCGTGGCGGTGATGCTGTCCGGCCTGTTCGCAGGCCTCGCCGGCGTGCTCTACGCCATACAAAACCGCTTCGCGGCGCCCGACTTCGTCTACTTTCTGGTTTCCGGCGAAACGGTGATTTTCAACGTCATGGGCGGCATCGGCACGCTGGTGGGACCGATCGTCGGCGCCGCCTTCTTCCTGCTGCTGCGCGAGGCCTTCTCGCGCTTCTTCACCGAGTACTACCTTATTCCGGTGGGCGTGATCTTCATCGCCATGATCATCTTCATGCCGCAGGGGCTGCTCGGCTTCATGCGGCGGTGGCTCAACCAATAGCGCAGCGGATCGCGAGCCGGTCGCGCCAGGCGCCAGAATGCCGGATTTTCCGACGCGCGGCGGACCGCGGGCTACGCTGGCGTGAGCCTCGCGTCTCCACTAACATTCGGCCGGAACCCATCACATCGTGACCACAAGGCAGGCGGACATGGCCAAGTTCGGCATCGGACAAGCTGTGCGGCGAGTGGAAGACCAGCGTTTCCTGCTCGGACAAGGGCGCTACGTCGACGACATCAGCCTGCCCGGGCAATGTTACGGAGTGACGGTGCTCTCGCCGCACGCGCACGCCCGCATCACGCGCGTCGACGTCACCAAGGCCAAGGCCGCGCCGGGCGTGCTCTGCGTGCTCACCGGCGCCGATGCAGTGGCGGAGAAGCTAGGCAGCTTCACCGCCCATCTGATGCCCGAGGACTTCGGCGCGCCCAAGGGCCACCGCACGTTCCAGCCGGTCCTCAATGCCGAAAAGGTGCGCTTCGTCGGCGACCGCGTCGCGTTCGTCGTTGCCGAGACGCTGACGCAGGCGCGCGATGCCGCCGAACTGGTCGAGGTCGACTATGAGCCGCTGCCGGCGGTGGTGAACCTCGAAGACGCCGCCAACGACGGCGCCGCCAAAGTCTGGGACGATTGCCCGCAGGGCAATGTCGGATTCCGGCTCATGTTCGGCAACAAGGATGCGACCGACGCCGCCTTCGCCAAGGCCAAGCACACGGTGAAGCTGCGGGTCGAGAACAACCGGCTGTCCCCGGTGGCCATGGAGCCGCGGGTGGCCATCGGCGACTACAACGCCGCCGACGACTCCTACACGCTCTACACCGCTTCGCAGAATCCGCACGGCGTGCGCATGGAAATGTCGCACATCTTCCACGTGCCGGAAAACCGCATCCGCGTGGTTGCTCCCGACGTCGGCGGCGGCTTCGGCCTCAAGGGCAACCCGTTTCCCGACGATGCGCTGGTGTTCTGGGCGTCGCGCCATCTGCGCCGCCCGGTGAAGTGGGTGGCGAGCAGGTCGGAAAGCATGCTGACCGACCACTGCGGTCGCGAAACCGTCTATTACGGCGAGCTCGCGCTCGACGAGCACGGCAAAATTCTAGCGTTGCGGGCAAAGTGCCTGTTCCAGCTCGGCGCCTATTTCGTCGGCGCGGCGCTGGCGGCGGGAGCGTTCTCGGTGCGCTTCATTCCCGAGGCCTACGATATCCAGACCATGCACATCCTGTCGCAGGGCCTGTTCACCAACACCTCGCAGAGCGGGCCGTATCGCGGCGCCGGACGCCCCGAGGCGGCCTACTTCACCGAGCGGCTGATCGAGCACGCGGCGCGGACGATCGGCATGGATCCCGCCGAGATCAGGCGTCGCAACCTGATCCCGCCGAACAAGCTCCCCTACGCCACGCCCACGCTGTGGAATTACGACAGCGGCGAGTTCCAGCGCCTCATGGACAAGTGCATCGAGCTCAGCGACTGGAAGGGGTTTGCGGCGCGAAAGAAAGCCTCGCAAAAGAACGGCAAGCTGCGCGGCCGCGCGGTGAGCTATTACATCGAGTTCGGCGGCATCTTCAACGATCGAATGGATCTGCGCTTCGATCCCGGCGGAACGCTCACCATCCTGGGCGGGACGCATTCGCACGGCCAAGGGCACGCGACCGTGTTCGCGCAGCTCGTGCATGAGTGGCTCAACGTCCCACTCGAAGACATTCGCTACGTGCAGGGCGATACCGCCCAGGTCCCGATCGGCCGCGGCACCTACGGCGCCCGCAGCGCGATCGTTGGGGGCAATGCGCTGAAGGCGGCGAGCGACGCCATCATCGCGAAGGGCAAGGCGCTGGCCGCCGCGCTCATGGAGGCGGACGCGGCCGATATCGAGTTCAAGGACGGCCAATATCGCGTCGTCGGCACCGACAAGGCGATCACCATCACCGAGGTCGCCAAGGCCGCCTATGCGCCCATGGGCCCGCTCACCGATAAATTCGGTGTTGGTCTCGAGGCGAGCGGCAGCTTCAGCCCCAATCCGCCCAGTCATCCCAACGGCGCGCATGTCTGCGAGCTGGAGGTGGATCCGGAGACCGGCGAGGTGGTGATCGATCGCTACTTCGTCGTCGACGACCTCGGCCGCGTTCTCAATCCGCTGATCGTGCGCGGCCAA
>JBKOXY010000005.1:0-9030 GCA_046725125.1 Pseudomonadota bacterium
CGCGGCGATGCCGAGTGCGGGCCCGGCGCGGCCGCGGCGCGCCATCTGGTGGCCGTCGAGCGTGGTCACCACCGAGGACGACTCGCCCGGAATGTTGACCAGGATCGCCGTGGTCGAGCCGCCGTATTGGGCGCCGTAATAAATGCCGGCGAGCATGATCAATGCCGGCGCCGGATTCAGCCCGAAGGTGAACGGCAACAGCATGGCGACGGTCGCCACCGGGCCGATGCCCGGCAGCACGCCGACCAGCGTGCCGAGGAAGCAGCCAATGAAGCAGTAGAGAACATTCTGCCAGCTCAGCGCCACGCCCAGACCGAACGCGAGATTGGACAGCGTTTCCATTCCGGCCTCACGAATTCGGCCAGAGCGGCAGCGGCAGGCCCAGCAGCCAGACGAAGACCGCGACCGAGAAGGCGATCATCACCGCCGCGAGCGCGAGATTCTCCAGCGGGCGCACGTCGCGGGCGGCGTAGGCGCCAACCAGCACGAGCACCGCGACCGCGGCGATGAGGCCGAGCCACTGCAGCGCTACGCCGAACAGCACGATCGCCAACACCGAGACCCCGATCGGCCGCAGATAAAAGCGCGGCACCGGCTCGCCGAGGAACGCCAACGCGCGCAGCGCGATGACGACCCCGAGCACGGCAAGCAGCGCGCCCACCAGGGTCGGAAACATGGCCGGCCCCATGCGATGCATGTCGCCAAGCCGATATTGCTGCGCAAGAAGCACGAAGCCGCCCCCGATCGCGATGAAGATCAGCCCCGCCCAGAAATCCTTCGGCGAACGGATGCGCATTATTGGATCACCTGTAGGGTGGGCAAAGGCGCAGTCCGGATCGTCGTGGAGACACACGCTGGGGCGTGCGCCGTGCCCACGCGACACACCGGTCGTCGTGCGAAAAACGCGTGGGCACGCTTCGCTTTGCCCACCCTACGCGGGTGCATGAATGCTCAGTCCGGCCGGATGTTCGCCTTCTGGACGATCGCGCGAAAGCGCTCCGCCTCCTGCTTCACGCGCGCGTCCAACTCCGCTGCGCTCGAGGGAATGGTGTCGACGCCGCCGCCGGCGAAGCGCTCCTTCACGTCGGGCATCTTGAGGATCTTCACCACCTCGGTGTTGAGCTTGTCGATGACCGGCTGCGGCGTCGCCTTGGGCGCAAACAGCGCGGTCCAGTTCGAGGCGTCGACCTCTTTCACGCCTTCCTGTTGCAACGTCGGCCATTCCGGATTGAGCGTCGAACGCTTGCCCATCGTTACCGCCAGCACGCGGACGCGTCCGCTCTTGACATGCGGGGCGACCGAGGAGCTCGCAAGCACGCCGAGCGGAATATCGCCCGCCGCCAGCGCGGCCGCGGCCGGCGCGCCGCCCTTGTAGGGGATATGTTGGAAACGGGTGCCGGTATTGAGCGCCATCCATTCGAGCACGATCTGGTTGACGCTGCCGTTCCCCGGCGTGGCGACCGAGATCCGCCCGGGCTGCGCCTTGGCGGCGGCGATGACCTCGGCAACGGATTTAAAGGGCGCGTCTGCGTGTGCGGCCAGCACCATCGGCGCGTCGCTCACCATCGCGATCGGTGCCAGATCGCGCTCGACGTCGTAAGGCATCTCCTTGAACATCGCCGGATTGATCGCGACGTCCCCGACCGTCACCATGACGAGCGTGTAGCCGTCGGGCGCTGCCTTGGCCCCCGCGGTCATCGCGATGAAGCCATTACCGCCGGGCCTGTTCTCCACCACGACCTGCTGACCCCAGGCTTCCGTGAGCTTCGCGCCGACGATGCGCGAGGCGATGTCGGTGATGCCGCCGGGCGCATAGGGCACCAGGATGTGGATCGGCTTGCCCGGGTAATTCTGCGCCTGCGCGGGCGCCGCGCAGAAAACGACGAGTGCGATGACACTCACGATCCAAGCCATGGACACCTCCTGCGCCGACGCCTCGGACGCATAACCTGCATGAGAGACCGCCCCCGTGGCAAGCCGCGGCGGCGCCGCAGCCCGCAAGCGTTCAGACCTCGCGCACGATGGCGCTCTCGTGCCAGCGCCGCAGCAGCAGATGGGAGACGAGCGACAACGCGAAGAAGATGACGATGCCGGCGACGGAGAGGAGCAGCAGCGCCGCGAACATGCGCGGGATGTTGAGCCGGTAGCCCGATTCGACGATGCGATAGGCGAGGCCCGAGCCGGCGCCGGCCGAGCCCGCCGCGATCTCGGCGACCACCGCACCGATCAGCGACAGCCCGCCGGCGATCTTCAAGCCGCCCAGGATATAGGGCAGCGCCGCCGGCAGCTTGAGCTCCCACAGCACCTGGCGCCGCGTGGCGCCATAAAGCCGGAAAAGGTCGGCGAGGTTATGATCGACGGAGCGCAGGCCGAGCGTGGTGTTGGCGAGCACGGGGAAGAAGGCGACGATCCAGGCGCAGGCGAGCACCGCGGCCTGCTGCGGCAGATAGATGAGGAGCAGCGGCGCAATCGCCACGATCGGCGTCACCTGCAGAATGACCGCGTAGGGATAGAGCGAATATTCGATCAGGCGCGACTGGTTGAACAGCACGGCGAGCCCGACGCCGCCGGCGGCCGCGAGCAGAAAACCTTCAAGCGTAGTCGTGAGCGTGACGAGGAGGGAAGCCCCCAGCACCGCCCAGTCGGAGATGAGGGTGGAAAACACCAGCCGCGGGCTCGGCAGCACGTAGGGCGGAATGTCGCCGACGCGGACCACGAGCTCCCACAGGACCACGCCGAGCGCGAGCACCGCGATCGGCAACAGCACGCGCAGCACGCGATCCACGCGCGTGCGCGCCTCGTCCTTTGCTCTCGCCTCGCTCATGATCTCTCGCTCAAGATCGCGTTCATGGTCCCTCCGTCGCGGTGATGGCGCGGGCGAGGGCTTCCGAGACCTGCCGGCAGCGGCTGACATAGTCGGCGGAGGTGCGAAAGCGTTCGTCGCGCGGATAAGGCGCGTCGATCAAGAACTCGGTGAAGACGCGGCCGGGCCGCGGGGTCATTACGACGATCCGCTGCGAGAGATAGACCGACTCGAACACCGAATGGGTAACGAAGACGACCGTCTTGCCCAGCGACCGCCAGAGCGCCAGCAGGTCGTTGTTGAGGCGAAAGCGCGTGATTTCGTCGAGCGCCGCAAACGGCTCGTCCATCAGCAGGAGCTTCGGCTCGGTGACCAGCGCGCGCGCGATCGAGGTGCGCATCTTCATCCCGCCCGAGAGCTCGCGCGGATAGCTCTGCGCGAAGCCGGAAAGACCGACACGCGCGAGCGCCGCATCGACGCGCGCTGGCGCGTTCGGCTCGAGCCCGGCAAGCTTCAGCGGCAGGCGCACGTTCGCGGCCACCGTCGCCCAGGGCATCAGCGTCGGCTCCTGGAATACGAAGCCGATGCGGCGCGGAGCGGTGTCGCGTGCGGCCTCGGCCTCGAGCCACTCGACCGTTCCGCTGGTCGGCTCGCTCAAACCCGCGATGATGCGCAGCGCCGTGGACTTGCCGCAGCCCGACGGGCCGAGCAGCGACACGAACTCGCCCGGCCGCACATCGAGGTCGAGGCGCTCGAGCGCGAGCACGCCGTTCGCAAAGGTCTTGCCCACGCTGTGGAGCGCCACGACGGAAGCGCCGGACTTAGACGGATGAACGGGCACGTTGCATTATTCGCTGTGCAGCGGCGCGACCGACGGCCAAAGCCTACTTCCTCAATCCGATCTCGGTCATGAACGCGACCCAACGCTTCACTTCGGAGGCGTGGAATTCGGAAAACGCCTGGACGCCGAGCCCGGTGGGCTCGAAGCCGATGGCGCGAAATTTATCCCCAACGTCGGGCTGCTTGACGATATCGGCGATGGCCTTGCCGAGCGTGGCGCGAGCCTCGGATGGCATGCGGGGCGGCCCATAGATTCCGAGCCATCCCGTCAGCTCGACGCCGGGGACGCCCGCCTGCTTGAAGGTCGGCACGTTCGGAAGGCTCGACAGCCGGTAAGGACTGCTCACGGCGAGCCCTTTGACCAGGCCGGTTTTGATCTGTTCCATGACGACCGGAAACACCTCGATGAGCAGATCGATCGAGCCGCCCATGAGATCGTTGATCGCCGCCGGGCCGCCGCGGTAGGGCACGTGCACCAACTTGGTGCCGGTCTCCTTCATGAACAGCTCGACCGCGAGATAGTCGAGCGCCGCGGTGCCGGTCGAGCCGAACGTGAGCTTGCCGGGGCGTGCCTTGGCGTAATTGATGAACTCCTTCACCGAATTCACCGGCGTGTTGTTGTTGACGACCATGGCGGTGGCGTATTCGGCCGTGCCGGCGATGGGAGAGAGATCGCGCAGGGCGTCGAAGGGCGGGTTCACCTCCATGGCATAGCCGAGCACGACCATGCCCATGGCGCCGACCAACAGCGTGTAGCCGTCGGGCTCGGCTTTGAGCACCTCGCGCACGCCGATCACGCCATTGGCGCCGGGCTTATTCTCGACGATGACCGGCTGGTTGAACTTCACGCGCAGGCCCTCCGCCACCAACCGCGCGGACAGGTCGGTGATCCCGGCCGGCGGGGCCGGAACGATCATCCGCATCGGGCGCGAGGGGAAGGATTGCGCCGAAGCCGAAACCGCAAGCAGCACGCACAAGGCAAGGCTGAGCAGCGCGCGCATGGTTCTCCCGCAGACGGTCATTTCGGCCGCAAGTCGAGGCCGACTTTCTTGTTCACGAATTGCAGCGTATACGCTTTGGCGAGCGCAATCGACGGCTTGACCACGCCCGCGCGCACCATCTTGTCGTAAAAACTCTTCATGCGCGCGTCGGTCATGGCGCCGATGCCGAGCGTGGTTGCGTCGCCGGAATCGACGATGCCGTACTCCTTCATCTTCGCAATCGAATAGGCCAGCAATTCGTCGGTCATTTCCGGGTTCTGGCGTTTGATCAGCGCGTTCGCCGCTTTGTTGTCGCCGTAGAGATAGTTCATCCAGCCGATGATCGAGGCATCGACGAAACGCTGCACCAGGTCGGGCTTGCTCGCAACCAGATCGCGGCGCGTCTCGATCAGCGTCGAATAGGCGTTGAAGCCCTGGTCGGCGAGGAGAAAGACCTTCGGCTTGAAGCCGGCCTGCTTCTCGATGGCGAAGGGCTCCGACGTCACATAGCCCTGCATCGCGCTGCGCTTGTCGGCGAGGAAGGGCTGCGGGTTGGAGGTATATGGTTTCACCCGCGCTTCGCTGAAACCGAAATCGGCCTTGAGCCACTGGAAGTAGCTCGCGAGCCCTTCCTTGGAGATGAACAGGGTGAGCTTCTTCAAATCCTCGAACTTTTCGATGCCCTGGTCCGGATGGGCGATCAGCACCTGCGGGTCCTTCTGGAACATGGCCGCGACCGCAAGCGTGGGAATGTTCCGCTCGACCGCGTCGAAGCTTTGCAACGTGTTGGCGCTCATGAAGAAGTCGAGCTTGCCGACCGGCAACAGGAGGCGGTTGTTCACGTTCGGCCCGCCCGGCACGATGGTGACGTCGAGGCCGTATCGGCGATAGGTGCCGTCGACCAGCGCCTGGTAGTGGCCGCCGTGCTCGGCCTCCGCCACCCAGTTGGTGCCGAAGGAGACCTTGTCGAGCTTTTGCTGCGCGGCGGCGGGGACGCAAAAGAGGCTGGCGGCGGCGGCGGCCAGTGCGACGCGCTTTAATCGTGCAACCACCATTCCCGCCTCGCCGCTACTGCTCGAACCGCTCGATGAACCACTTGAGCAGCCGCGTCCAGATCTCGTCCTTGCCGAGCTGGTCCTCGATGCCGTGCTCGAGATTGGGATTGTCGTTGACCTCCATGACGATGAAGCCGCGGTCGGTCTCCTTGATGTCGACGCCATAGAAGCCGTCGCCGATCGGCCGCGCCGCGCGCACCGCGATGTCGATCAGGTCGCGCGGCGCCTTGTCGAGTTCGAAGGTGCGAAAGCCGCCCTCGTGCGAGGAGCCGTCGGGGCGGTGCTTGACGATCTGCCAATGGCCACGCGCCATGCGGTACTGACACACGAACAGCGGCTCGCCCGCGAGCACGCCGACGCGCCAGTCGAACTCGGTCGGCAAGAACTTCTGCGTCAGCAGGAGGTCGGTCTCCTCGAACAGCTCGTCGGCGACGCGGCGAAATTCCTCCGGCGTATTCACCTTGTGCACGCCGCGCGAGAACGACCCGTCCGGAATTTTCACCACCAGCGGCAGGCCGAGTTCGTCCATCGCCTTCGGCATGTCGCCGATATCGGCGAGCATCACGGTTGGCGGCGTCGCCACCTGGTGCTGCGCCAGGAGTTCCATCAGAAACACCTTGTTGGTGCAGCGGATCATGGAGATCGGGTCGTCGATGACCGGCATGCCCTCCTGCCAGGCGCGGCGGGCAAAGCGGTAGGTGTGGTTGTCGATCGAGGTGGTCTCGCGGATGAACAGGCCATCGTACTCGGCGATCTCGGCAAGCTGGCGCCGCGTCACCGGCTCGACATCGACCGAAAGCCGCTCGGCGATGCGCGCCATGTGCTTGATCGAGGCCGGCGAAGACGGCGCCATCTTCTCATTGGGATCGTAGAGCACCGCGAGGTCGTATTTCGGTACGGTGCGCGCCTTCGGGTTGCGCCACTCGCGCTTGGTGTGTTGGTGGAGCGATTGACGCAGGAAGGACGCTTCGCCGTTGGCAAGCCGGGTGATGTTGCGCGGACGGATGCGCTCGATCGAGAGCCAGGCGCCGGACTCGACGTTGACTTCCAGCGCCGGGCAACGGAACCAGTCGAACAGCAGCCGCCCGAACGATTCGAAGCGCGGGTCGCGGGCGATGCCGAAGCAGACTAGGAGCTTGAACTCGCCCTCGGGCTGGAAGTCGGCCCGGCGCGCGCAGCGGTTGAGTTCGTCCTCGAGCTTCGGCAGCGCATGCTCGTAGAGCTTGGCCTCGCGCAGCTCTAGCATGGTCTCGACGGTCGGCATGACCCGGTGGCCGCGCGCTTCCGCCAGCAGCGAGGCGTAGTAGCCCTTCGACTGATAGGCATAGGAGCGCGCCAGATTGACGAGCTTCGGCCGACCCATGTCGAACAGGCGCGGACGGGCGAGATACTCGCTCGTCGTGATTACCTTGTGGGGGGTCTCAGCGTTGGGCAGGTCTTTGGGCTGGTCGACCAGAATGACCCAGCCGGTCATGAAGGTCCTTTCCGGATGACGATGGCCGCGCTCAGCCGCTCGCGACCCAGATGGGTCACGCGCTCGAACGCGGTCCACGGTACCGCGTAGGTCTCGGCGGCGGCCGCCATTCCTTGATCATCTCTGATGGCCGCCGGGTCGTGCATGAGAACATGCCGTCCGTCGCGACCGAAGGCAAAAATCCAGTGTGGCTTCCCTCTGGGCACCACGTGATAGCCCGAAACCAGGACAATGACCACGCTGCCCGCATCGAATGCCCGCATGAGAACCGATTCGTTCACAGGAGTCAGGTGGCTGGGGATATCGAGCGCCTTTGCCTCACGCTGGAACGCGAGTTGTGTCACCCGCATGACGCGGCGCTTGTCGGCGGATTTGGCCGTGTCGAGGAAATAGGGGCCGGGATGGCTGACATAGACCTCGGGCTCGAGGCCGTGGCGCTTGAGCGCGACCGCCATCCCGTAGGGCTCGCAGCCGCCCGGTCCCGAGGTCATGAAGATGGTGGTGGCTTCGCGCCAAAGCTCAAACTCGAAGGCGGCCGCCGGCTTGAATTTTCGATCGGCCCAGGCCAGCGCCATCATGATGCAGGCCGGCCCGCAGGTGAATTCGGTGGTCTGGTGAAAATAAGGCGGCGCGACCGCGAGCACGCGCAAGTTGGGGACGAGCCGCTTCTCGAAACGCAGGGCATCGCCGCCGTCTTCGTAGTAGCCGCGATGACGAGCGAATTGCTGGTAGCCGCTCTTGCGGTAGCGCGAGATCGCGGCGTGGTTAGTCATGTGCACTTCGAGGCGGATGGCGCGGCAGCCGCGCGCGGCCGCGGCCGCTTCGGCGGCCGCGAGCAGCATCGGGCCCACCCCGCGCCCACCCATCTGGGGCGCGACCGCGATGGAATAGAGACGGGCGACGACCGAGCGCGGCCGAAACAGCACGATGGCGGTGCCGACAAGCCGGGCGCCATGCTGCGCCACGATCACCTCCGCGGTCGGCGACTTGAGAAGGCGTTGCAGGCTGCGGCGCGACAACCGGTCGGTGGCGAACACGCGATGCTCGAGCTCGTTCAACGCGTCGATGTCGCCGCGCTCGGCCTTGCGGACGCGGATCTCGGCCACCGGCGCGTGGGCAAGATTGGCAGGCATCATCATTAACAGCCATCGCACGATACCAGCTTCGCCGCGCGCGTGCATCGGCCGCAGTTCGATCTAGGCCGCCGCGCGAAGCAGCCGGCCTCGGTTCGACGGGAGCAGGCGCGCTCAGGTTCAGCCGAGCAGGCCCATCGCGGATGGCTCGAGATCCGCTGCCAATTCGGCCCCTTGGGGCTTTGAACCCGCTCGCCGCCTGTCGCGACCAACGGACGAACGGCCGCAAGGGCCGCAAGGGATCAAAGAGGAAAGCCGCAGCATTCTGCCGGAGGATTTAGTCCCCGGAACGAAAACGGTTGTGATCGGCGCGTGCGCCCCCATCCACCCCCGCGTCGGTCCGGCGGTCCGCCCGGATGTCACCATCCGGGCGGACCTGCTCCTATTTTTGCGACCATGCCCGCGCACCACGGCGTTCTCCTGACGACGCAGTGGAAGGACACGCCGCGATCGCGGCACCATCGATTCAATGGCGAATGCGAGCGACAGGGGCGCGCCCTTGCGGACTGCGCCGATGATATGCAATTTTGTCCCGGTGATCTTAATTCGGCCGACACCAGGGAACGACCATGCGCATTGGCTTGACGACCGCCGCCCTCACGCTCATTCCCACCGCCGCCTTCGCTCATCCCGGCATCGGCGACGCGCACGGTTTCGTTGCCGGTTTCGCGCATCCGCTCGGCGGGCTCGACCATATTCTGGCGATGGTCACCGTCGGCATCTTCGCCTGGCAACTCGGCGGCCG
>JBKOXY010000172.1:0-2088 GCA_046725125.1 Pseudomonadota bacterium
TATCGCGGTCGGCGACGCAATTGGAAGTTCCGCCGGTTTTCAATTCATCAACGCTGCGACTGTAATTCGGGCAACTCCGGGAACCGCCACGCGGCAGAGGCCGTTATGTCTTCAAGGTCGGTGCGAGGCGCGATCGGTATGCGCCGGCTCCCGACCACGACACCGGCAATCAAATCAATCCTAGTCCCGACCGCAATTGAAGGAGGCGGAGCTATGGCCAAAGGTGCAACGGATTTCGCTCAGCAAAACACCGAACGAGCGATGCAGGCCACAACCTACGGCATGAACTGGATGCGCGAGGTCGCTGAGCAGAATCTCAGCCAGAGCAAGGTCGCTCTCGAGAGTCTGCTCACGATCGCCCGGACGACGGCGAAAGGCATGGATCAGCAAGCGGCTGATATTCGCGACCGCTCCATGTTCCTTGCGGAAGAAACGCTCCTGAACGCTTTCGACTTCGCCCAGAGGATGGTTCGCGTGCGGGAACCGCAGGAATTCGCTCAGCTTCAGGGTGAGTTCATCCGTCGGCAAGCCCAGGTCCTTGGAGATCAAACCAAAGAGCTTGGGCAGAGCATCGTGCAAGCGGCAAATGACGTGGCAAAGAGCGCGCATGAGGAGGTAGCGGCACCGCCGCGAAGGCGGCCCGAAGCCGCCTGAGGCGGAGCGTCGCGCAGCGTCCGCCTGTCACGGCGGGCCACTTTACGCCGCAACCTGTTGCCCGATAGGCTCGCTTTCCAGCGCACGCATGGAGGCGGGACATGGGCATCACTCGGCGCTTGGCGATCTTGTCCGCCTGTCTCGCCGTGAGTTCCGCGGCATATACGTGTGCAGTCTGGGCGCAAGACTTCAAGGTGACGCTGCTCGGGACGGGCGTGCCGTTCCCCGCTCCCGACCGGTTCGGCGCTGCGACGCTCGTCGAGGCGGGAAAAGAGCGGCTGTTGTTCGACGTCGGTCGCGGAGCCACCATCAGGCTCAATCAGATCGGCGTGCCTATGGGCACGTTGAATGCCGTGTTCCTCACCCACTTTCACTCCGACCATACGTCCGGCATTCCCGACTTGTGGCTCACGGGTTGGATCGGCCGCTACTACGGCAACAGGCAGAGCCCGTTCCGCGTCATCGGGCCGAAAGGCACCGTGTCGCTGATGCAAAACCTCGAACGCGCCTATGCCGACGACGTTCGTATCCGCTACGAGGACGAGAAGAATCCCATGGAAGGCGTGGCGATCGCGGCGTCCGAATATGCAAGCGACGGCGTCGTCTATGAGAAGAACGGCGTGACGGTCACCGCGTTCGAGGTCGACCATGGTGCCTTGATCAAGCCGGCCTACGGCTATCGCATCGACTACGATGGACGCTCGGTTATCATTTCCGGTGACACGCGCTACAGCGAGAACCTCGAAAAGCACGCGCAAGGCGCCACCCTCGTGGTGCACGAGGTCGCCATCGCGAACCCGGAATACTACGACAAGACCCCCATCGTTAAATACATCATGGCCCATCACATAACGCCGGAGGAGGCGGGTTCGCTGTTCGCGAGGCTCAAGCCGAAACTTGCCGCCTACACGCATCTTGTGTTCTTGGGCTCGCCAGCCTATCCGGCACCCAAGGTCGCCGACATCGAGCGCAGCACGCGGGCGACATATTCTGGCCCGCTCGCGCTCGGCACCGACCTGATGGCGTTCGATGTTCGCAACGATCAAGTGATCGTCATTCCCGACGCATCCAAGAAGTGACGGTGCTGATGCCTGCACGCGCTAGAGCAGCTTCACTATGGCTGGGATCATGACGTTTGATCAAACCGGCAGCAGGCTCGGTCTGCTCCCTCTCCCATAGGGAGAGGGGTGGGGTGAGGGGTTAAGGGCTCTCGATAGTTCTGTGCCCCCTCACCCCAACCCTCTCCCCAAAGGGGGAGAGGGAGTGCAGCGAAATCGTTGCGCCACTGTCTACAAGGCACCTCGAACAATAGCTGGTTTTGGCGATTCTGCCTCAGCTGAGCGAACGAGTGCAGGGCTCGTGCCCAGGTGAGCCCCCGATCGGGGGCCGTTTTGATGCCTGGCGGGCGACCACGCGCTCCGTTGCAGGATGCCG
>JBKOXY010000410.1:0-4218 GCA_046725125.1 Pseudomonadota bacterium
TGGACCAACAACGGCATCTCGATCTATGCCGCCGCCAAGGTCGATCCCAGCAAGAAGCAGATCGCCGAGGACATGGACCACGCGCTGTGGCCGGTCGGGCCGGTCGGCAAGCCGACCGAGTTCCACGTCTGCTTCCCGATGCTGGCCATGACCTACACGAAATATCCGCAGGCCTGCAAAGCGCTCTTGGCTTACCTGCTGGAGGCGGATCAATACAACAAGTGGCTGGAGGCATCGGTCGGGTATCTGACCCATCCGCTCAATGCCTATGACGCGAACCCGGTGTGGACGTCCGATCCCAAGAACACGATCTTCGGTCAGGCGGCCAAGCGCACGCTGACCGCGGGTGGCCTCGGATCGGTCGGCGAGAAAGCGGCGGCGGCGCTCGCCGACTTCATCGTCCTCGACATGTTCGCCAACGTCTGCACCGGCCGCGAGGACGCCAAGGGTGCGATCAAGATCGCCGAGCGCCAAGCGCTGCGGCTCTACCGCTAGTGCGCGTTTGGGTGAAGCTGAAGGCAGTTAGCCGCTCGTCCCCGCGAAAGCGGGGACCCAGGGACGCAAACGCAAGCCTGGATTCCCGCTTGCGCGGGAATGAGCGGAGGAAGCGTGGTGGATAACGATCAGGGGATCAGGCGTCGGGACATGCGTTGCCTGAGTCTTGGCACCTGACATCTGATGCCTGCTCCCTGATTCAGGTGGCATATGGCCGATCTTGCTCTCAAGCACGTGATCGCCGGAGGACCTATCCGCGACGTCAGCGCGTGGGATCGGCTCAAGGTGAACCGCGACTGGCTCGGCCTCTGGTTCATGCTGCCGGCGGCGGCGTTTCTGCTGCTGTTTCTGGCCTATCCGCTCGGGCTCGGCGTCTGGCTCTCGTTCACCGATGCCCGCATCGGCCGCGGCGGCGCGTTCATCGGGCTCGAGAACTACGAGTGGCTGTGGGACGACTCGGTGTTCTGGCTCTCGGTCTTCAACACGTTGCTCTATACCGGCGTCGCCAGCGTGTTCAAATTCGCCATCGGGCTCTATCTCGCGCTCCTGCTCAACCACAACATGCCGTTCAAGGCGATGATCCGCGCGATGGTGCTCATTCCCTTCATCGTACCGACCGTGCTCTCGGCGATCGCCTTCTGGTGGATCTTCGACAGTCAGTTCTCGATAGTGTCGTGGTCGCTGCGCAAGATCGGGCTGATCGCGACCAACATCGATTTCCTCGGCGATACCTGGAACGCGCGCTGGTCCGTCATCTTTGCCAATATCTGGCGCGGGGTGCCGTTCGTCGCCATCACGCTGCTCGCCGGCCTGCAGACCGTGTCGTCCTCGCTCTACGAGGCCGCAACCATCGACGGCGCGACACCGTGGCAGATGTTCCGCTACGTCACCTACCCGTTGCTGACCCCCATCATCGCGGTGGTCATGACGTTCTCGGTGCTGTTCACCTTCACCGATTTCCAGCTCATCTGGGTGTTGACGCGCGGCGGTCCCGCCAACGCCACGCATCTGATGGCGACGCTCGGCTACCAACGCGCCATCGGCGGCGGCTATCTCGGCGAGGGCTCGGCCATCGCCACCGCCATGATTCCGTTTCTGCTCGCCGCCATCCTGATCTCGTGGTTCGGACTGCAGCGCCGCAAATGGCAGCACGGAGAGAGCAATGACTAAGTCGCGGCGCTGCATGCTTTTCGTGCCGCGAACGGGGCAAGCCCCGCACGCGGTGCCGAAAATGGCAGCACGGAGAGAGCAATGACTGACGCGCTCTCCTTTGGGCTTGATGCAGAACGATGCCGCGGACTCGACGTGCTCCCCTCCCCCTTGTGGGGAGGGGTTGGGGGTGGGGGTCCCGAGATTCGTGCACCGACGTTGACAAACGCACCACCCCCCTCCCCAGCCCTCCCCCACAAGGGGGGAGGGAGCAGACCGAGTTTGCTGCACGCTCCTGCGCGGGTACCGAGGCGGAGGGCGAGATCATGACTGACGTGCTCGCGTCGAAGGTCGCAAGCCCGAAGGCGGTGCTGGCCGGCGTCACCGCCGATCATACCGAGGGCATGAGCTACCTGCAGACGCTGCCGCGACGCCTCGTGACGCTTTATCTGCCGCTCTCGCTCATTCTCTTCGTGCTGCTGTTCCCGTTCTATTGGATGGCGCTCACGGCGATCAAGCCGGACGAGCAATTGCTCGACCTCGAGCGCTTCAATCCGTTCTGGACCTGGACGCCGACGCTCAAGCATATCGACAAATTGCTGTTCGGGACCCACTACCCGCTGTGGCTCACCAACACGATGCTGGTCGCCATCACCGCGACCATTCTCTCGATCGTCGCCAGCGTGCTCGCGGCCTATGCGATCGTGCGGCTGCGCTACAGGGGTGCGCAATGGGTCGGCGGCGCGATCTTCCTTGCCTACCTCATTCCGCCGTCGATCTTGTTCATTCCGCTCTCGACCGTCGTGTTCCAATATGGGCTGTTCGACACGCCGTTCGCGCTGATCCTCACCTATCCCACCATATTGATCCCATTCTCGACCTGGCTGTTGATGGGCTATTTCAAGACCATTCCATTCGAGCTCGAGGAATGCGCGCTGATCGACGGCGCGAGCCGCTACCAGATCCTCACCAAGATCGTCCTGCCGCTGGCGGTGCCCGGATTGATTTCGGCCTTCATCTTCTGCTTCACGCTGTGCTGGAACGAATTCATCTACGCGCTCACCTTCATTTCCTCGACCCAGAACAAGACGGTCCCGGTCGCGATCGTCAACGAGTTCGTCGACGGCGACATCTATCGGTGGGGCTCGCTCATGGCGGGAGCGCTGGTCGGCTCGCTGCCGCTGGTAATCCTCTACGCCTTCTTCGTCGAGCACTACGTCTCGGCCATGACGGGCGCGGTCAAGGAATAGACGAACCCGAGTTCTGTTGGCATCCTTCGAAAAAAATGCGCTTCGACGAGGACCGCGTGGGCGCGGAGCCGGAGCGGCGAGATGGATGCATCGATGGCCCGAGAGGATGATCTGCCATGGATTTGACGGTCGTGGCGTACGCGACGCTTGCGCTCTCCTTGTTCGTGTCCGCGGTCAAGATGGGCGGCTGGATCCTCAACGCCGATCCCCGGGCGATCATCAATTCGGGACGCTGGGCGTTGGTGGCGCTGGCGGCGCTCGCGCTGGGCGTCTTGGCGTGGCTCCTCGCGAGCGGCCGGTGGACGTCGGCGATGATGCTGGCGGCCTTCATGCTGCCGGTGTTCGTGCAGGCGGCTCCGCGCTGGCGCGTGCTGTTTGGCCCCCTCAACGCCGCGCGGAGCGACTTTCCGCCCAACACAAGGGATTTCGGCAGCGCAGGCGGCGGCTTCTCGACCGCGCGCGCGACGACGGATCCGGAGCTGGTGCGGCAGTCCATCGCCGTGTTGCGGGCTTATCTGGAGCAAGCGGGAGCGCAGCTCGAGCATAAGCCCGCCGAGGCACGCCTCACGAGCGCGGCGACGAAAGGGAGCGGCAACGGGCGCCTGCGCATGTCGACGCAGGAGGCGCTCGACGTTCTCGGGCTCGAGCCGACCGCGAGCGCCCAGGAGATCGCCGACGCGCATCGTCGCCTCGGAGAGCGAGTCGATCCGCAAGTCGGCGGGACCCATTACCTGACCATGAAGATCGACGAGGCCAGGGACGTTCTCCAGGGAGAATAGGGTCATTCGCCCGGAGAACGCGATGTCGCGACGCCGGCACGATCGTTGGCTGCTGATCCGCTTGGCCGCGCAGAACGTCGGTCGCCGCCGGCTGCGCGCGATCTTCCTCGGCGTCGCCGTGATGCTCGGCGTCGGCATCGGCTTCGCCAGCTTCGTCGCCGGCTGGGCGCCGCGCGACGGTATGGCGCGCAGCTTCTCACGCATGGGCGCCGACCTCCTCGTCGTCCCGCGCGCGACGCTGGTGAACATCACCGCGAGCCTGCTCACCGTGCAGCCCACCGACGAGACGCTGCCCGCCGATCTGGCTCAGCGCATTGCCGGGATTCCCGGCGTCGCCCAGGTGGCGCCGCAGCGCATCGTCCCGGCGCTGGTCGAGGGGCACGACGTCAATCTGATCGCGTTCGACCCGGCGCAGGACTTTTCGGTGCTGAGCTGGGTCGAGGCGCGCCAAGTAGGACCGGTCGAGGGCCTGATTGCGGGCGGCGCGCTGCCCGCCCGGCTCGGCGAAACGCTCAGCGTCTGCGGCATGCCGATGCGCGTTTCCG
>JBKOXY010000321.1:0-5845 GCA_046725125.1 Pseudomonadota bacterium
TCGTCCTCGCCGATCGTGAACGCCGGGGTGAGATAGACGATGGACCCGAACGGCCGGACGAATACCCCCTCCTCCACGAACCGCGCGCGCAGGGCCTCGAGATCGTCGATGCGGTCAAGCTCCACGACGCCGATCGCCCCCTTCACCCGCACGTCCTTGACGCCCGGAAGGCCGCGGCAAGGCGCAAGGCCGCGCTCGAGGGCGGACGCGATATCGGCAACTTGCCGCAGGCGCGGTTCGCGCTCGAACAGGTCGAGCGAGGCGTTGGCGGCGGCGCAGGAGAGCGCGTTTCCCATGAAGGTCGGCCCGTGCAGGAGCGCGCGGGTGGGATCGTCGGACCAGAAAGCGTCGAAAACTTTGTCGCGCGCGACGGTGACCGCGAGCGGCAGCGTCCCGCCGGTCAGTGCCTTCGACAGGGTCATGATGTCGGGCACGACGCCGGCTGCTTCGCAGGCGAAGAGGCTTCCGGTTCGTCCGAAGCCGGTGAAAATTTCATCGAAGATCAACAGCAGCTGGTAGCGGTCCGCCGCGGTGCGAAGGCGCTGCAGCACCGACGGCCAATGAAAGCGCATGCCGCCGGCGCCTTGCACCAACGGCTCCACGATGATGCCCGCGAGTTCTTCGGCGTGACGCTCGAGAGAGCGCGCAAAGATCGCAGCGCTCTCCTCACTCTGCGGCAGCTCGACGATGTGATGCTCGGGCAACAGGCCATGGAAGCGCGCATGCATGCCGTCTTCGGAATCGCACACCGCCATCGCCCCGGTCGTATCGCCATGGTAGCCGCCCTTGAAGGCGAGGAATTTCTTGCGCTTGCGCACGCCCTGGTTCAGCCAGAACTGCACCGCCATCTTCATGGCGATCTCGACGGCGACTGAGCCGGACTCCGAGAAGAAGACGCGAGTCAGATCGCCCGGGATGCGTGCCGCAAGTCGACGGGCAAGCGTGAGCGCCTGCTCGTGGGCGAGCCCGCCGAACATGATATGCGGCATCAGCGCCAGCTGGCGCTCGACCGCCTTGCGGATATGGGGGTGGTTATAGCCGTGACAGGCGGTCCACCACGATGCGATCCCGTCGATCAGCTCGCGTCCATCGCAGAGCACGATGCGACAACCATGGGTGCGAGCGATAGGCAACGGCGCTCGCACCGTCTTCATCTGCGCATACGGCAGCCAGACGTGGTCGAGCCCGGCCTCATACCACGCCGGCCGCGAAGTTCCTTGATCTCCCTTTTTTCGAGACATTCGGCGCTTTCAATGCAAAGCTTACCGACATGACGGGTTGAGGTCGATGCGAGGATGCATTCACTCGATGAATTTGCGACCGCCAAGCTCGGCGAACTCGAACGCAGCAGTCTACGCCGTGCACTCGTCGACACCACCCGGGTGACGGGAATTTGGCTGCTGCGCAACGGCCGCCGGCTGTTGTCGTTTTGCTGCAACGATTACCTCAACCTGACCCATCACCCGGCCGTCAAGGAGGCGGCCATCGAGGCGTTGCGCGTCTATGGTGTAGGCGCCGGCGCCTCCCGGTTCGTGACCGGCAATCATCCCTTGTTCAGCGAATTGGAAGCGCGGCTTGCCCGGCTCAAGGAGATGGAGGCGGCTTGCGTCTTTGGCTCGGGCTACCTCGCCAATCTTGGCATCATCCCAGCGCTGGTCGGCCCCGACGATCTCGTTCTGATCGACGAACTGGCCCATGCCTGCCTATGGGCCGGCGCGCGGCTCGCGCGTGCCGCGGTCGTGCCGTTTCGCCATGCGGATGTGCCTCACGTGGAGTTGCTGCTGTCGCAACTGCGTCACCGTCACCGGCGCGCCTTAATCGCGACCGATGGCGTCTTCTCGATGGACGGCGATATCGCGCCCTTGCATGGGCTTGCGGCGCTGGCGCAGCGCCACGACGCCTGGCTCATGTCCGACGATGCCCATGGTCTCGGCGTAGTGGGAGGCGGCCGCGGCTCGAATTTCGTCGAGGGGACGAGGGCCGAGGTCCCGCTGCAGATGGGCACGCTCTCCAAGGCGCTCGGTTCCTATGGCGGCTATATTTGTGCCTCCGCCGCAGTCGTGGACCTCATTCGCAACCGCGCACGCACCGTGATCTACTCAACCGGACTTCCGCCGGCAATCGTCGCGGCTGCGATCGCGGCGCTCGACGTGATCGAACGCGAACCCGGCTACGCCGCTCTTCCTCTCGCAAAAGCCAAGGCCTTTGCCCGCCGTGCCGGGTTGCCTGAGCCGGTGAGCCCCATCGTCCCCGTGCTCCTCGGCGAGGCTGAGGCGGCGCTGAAAGCGTCGCGGCTCTTGGAGGATCATGGTTTCCTGGTCGTCGCCATCAGGCCTCCGACCGTGCCGGCGGGGACCGCGCGCCTGCGGCTGACCTTTACCGCGCAGCATCCTGACGACGAGGTCGAGCGGCTGGCCGAAGTCATGCGCACGCGCGTCCTTGCGCACGCTCTGGCAAGCGTCACCGAAGCGCAATGACCGCTGTCTTCATCACCGCGACCGGAACCGATATCGGCAAGACGTTCCTCACCGCAGGCTTGATCCGGCATATGCGCGGCGCCGGTGGCGCGGTCGCCGCCATCAAGCCGATTGTCAGCGGGTTCGATCCCAGCGCGTGGGAGGAGAGCGATCCGGCGGTGCTGCTCGCGGCGCTTGGGCGCCCCGTCGCATTGGAGGAGGTCGAGCGCATCTCGCCCTGGCGGTTCAAGGCGCCGCTCTCGCCCCACATGGCGGGCAGGCGCGAGGGTCGCGCCATCGTCTTTCAGGACGTCGTCGAGTTTTGCCGCCGTTCGATGGCTGGGAACCACGGCGTGCTTTTGATCGAGGGCGTCGGCGGCATCATGGTGCCGTTCGACGACCGCCGCACGGTGCTGGACCTGATGTCGGTGTTGCGCGTCCCCGTGATCCTGGTGGCCGGAAGCTATGTCGGCACCATCAGCCACACCTTGTCAGCGCTCGAAGTCATGGCGCGGCGCAATCTCGATATCGCGGCGGTCGTCGTCAACGAAAGCGAAGGCAGCGCGGCGTCGCTCGAGGAGACGGTCGGGACCGTCGAGCGATTTGCGGATGCGATCGACGTGGTGGGAATTCCACGCCTGGCGCCGGGGGCGGACGACCATGGGGCCTTCGCGCGCGTTGCTGGCTTGATCGGCTGAGCGCGCGACGATCGGCGCGCCGCCGATCACGGCAGCAGAATGCTCGATCCCGTGGTATGGCGGCTTTCGAGATCGCGGTGCGCCTTCTGCGCGTCTTTCAGCGGATATTTCTGGTTCACCGGGATCTTGACCACGCCGCGCGCTACCACGTCGAACAGGTCGTTCGCGGTCTTGAGCAAGTCCTCGCGCTTGGCGGCGTAGGTGTTGAGCGTCGGGCGGGTGGCGAACAGCGACCCTTTGGTCTGCAGAATGTTGATGTTGAAGGCATCGATCGGTCCGGACGCTGAGCCGAAGCTGACGAACATGCCGAGTGGCTTGATGCAATCGAGGGAAGCCGGGAAGGTCGCCTTGCCGACGCCGTCGTAAACCACCTCGCACAGCTTGCCGCCGGTGATCTCCTTCACCTTGGCGGCGAAGTCCTCATCGCGGTAGAGGATGACGTGGTGGGCGCCGCTTTTCTTCGCGAGCTCGGCCTTGTCCTTCGAACCGACGGTGCCGATCACGTTGGCGCCGAGATAGTTCGCCCATTGGCAGGCGATGAGGCCGATGCCGCCAGCGGCGGCATGGATGAGCACATTGTCGCCCTTCTGCACCTTATAGGTACGCCGCAGCAGGTATTGCACCGTCATGCCCTTGAGCATCATGCCGGCGGCCTGTTCGTAGCTGATCTTGTCGGGCAGCTTCACCGCGCGGTCGGCCGGCAGCAGCCGCTCGGCCGCATAGGCCCCGAGCGCCGACACATAGCCGACGCGATCTCCGACCTTGATGTCGCTGACCCCGGGCCCGACCGCGATGACTTCGCCCGCCCCCTCGTTGCCGGAGACGAACGGCAGCCCGACCGGCGAGGGATACATGCCGCTGCGGAAATAGGTGTCGATGAAATTAACCCCGCTGGCGTGGTTCCTGATCTTGATCTGGCCGGGACCTGGCGCCGCCACCGGAACGTCCTCGTAGGTCAGCACGTCCGGACCGCCCGTCTTGTGTACTCGCACCGCTGCGACCATTGCTGTCACTCCCTGCTCGACTTGCACGCGCCGCGAACCGGCCCGGCGGCGGCAATGTCTCTCAGCGGAGCCTGTGGATCAAGCCGTCAGGTGCGCGGCGGACGCCGCCGGTTGCGCTTTGCCATGACATTGAATGCCTCGACCGCGCCGGCAAACGCCATGGCGAAATAGATATATCCGCGCGGAATATGGAACTCGAAACCATCGGCCACCAGCGCAACCCCGATCAGCACAAGAAAGGCGAGCGCCAGCATCTTGGTGGTAGGATGCTCCGCGATAAACGCGCCGACCGGCGCGGCCGCCGCATACATCACGATCATGGCGATGACCACGGCGGCGATCATCACCTCCAGGTGCTCGGCCATCCCGATCGCCGTGATGATTGAATCGAGCGAGAATACCAGATCGACGGCAACGAGCTGAACCACGATCCAAGCAAATGCTTGCTTGCTCGAGGCCACCTCGGCGCCGCTTTCGCGCGCCTCCACCTCGCTGTGGATTTCATACGTCGCCTTGGCGATGAGGAACAGGCCGCCGCCGATCAGGATGATGTCGCGCCAGGATACTCCCATGCGGAAAACGGTAAACAGCGGCGCGGTGAGGCCCATCAGCCAAGTGAGCCCGGCGAGCATGATCACGCGGAAGATGAATGCCAGCGACAGACCCACTTGGCGGGCGCGGCGTGCCTTGTCCGCCTCAAGCCGTGCGGTCAAGACCGAGATGAACACGAGGTTGTCGATTCCGAGGACGATCTCGAGCGCGGTCAGCGTGACGAGCGCGGCCCACGCATTTGGGTCGGTCAGCAGCGATAGCACGTTCATTCAGCGTTTCTCGGTCAGCCCGACGCCGAGGAAATATAGGGCGATCGCCACCAGGCCGCCTGCGACCCAGGGTCCCGGGGCGAGATCGCGCAGCACAGCGACCAGCGCGAGCAGGGACCACAAGATCAAGGCGGCGATGTTTAGCGCCCGCAGCCGCGCAACTCGCAAGGGGTGCAGGAATTTGAACGGCACGAAGGTCAGCGCCGCGAGCGCGACGACGATGGCGGCGGCGAGCGATGGCATGGGCTTGAGCAGGAAAAGATAGAACGCCGCCGCGTTCCAGAGCGCCGGAAAACCGCGAAAGAAGTTGTCCGTGGTCTTCATCTCCCGGTCGGCGAAATAGAGCGCGCCCGTGACGACGATGACGATGCCCGCCGGCATCGCCAGCGCTTGTGGCAATAGCCCGCCGGCGGCAATCGCGTAGGCCGGAACGAACACATAGGTGACGAAATCAACGACGAGATCGAGCACATCGCCCGACCAGCGCGGGAGCACCTCCGCAACCTTGAGCCAACGTGCAATGGTGCCGTCGACCCCGTCGACGATAAGCGCAATGCCGAGGCACAGAAACATCGCCGCCCATTGACCGCGCACCGCGTAGACCAGCGCGGCGAGCGCGAGCGCCGCGCCTGCGGCGGTGAAAACGTGCACCGCGAACGCGCGGGCGCGGATGAACATGCCATCCTCGATCGTCACGCGCGGGTCTTGACCCGCGCAACCATCATACGGTCTTGCTATCCGTTGTCATGCCCCGCCAACGGGCTGCGAGCACGGACCGTCCGCCCTGACTTTGGCGGGAGATGCTGCGGGGATGACGACGATTGGCGGGTGGGCGGCGACATGGACCATTTGACGTCGGAAGTGGC
>JBKOXY010000112.1:0-1594 GCA_046725125.1 Pseudomonadota bacterium
AGGAGGTTCCATGGGCGCTGAACAATCCAAGCCGAAAGGGCCGGATCTCGCGCGCGGCGTGCCGCTCGGTGACGTTGCCGATGGCGGCATGGTGGGCGGGCATGTGGGCGACGACGCCGTGCTACTGGCGCGCCGCGGCGACGAATGGTTCGCGATCGGCGCGACTTGTTCGCATTACGGCGGCCCGCTCGCCGAAGGATTGATCGTCGGCGACACCGTACGATGTCCCTGGCACCATGCCTGCTTTAGCCTGCGTACCGGTGAGGCGGTCGCAGCGCCCGCCTTCAACCCGATGCCGTGCTGGCGGGTGGAAAAGCGCAATGGCTCGATCTTCGTGCGCGAAAAAATCGAGCCCGCCGGCAAGGGCGCAGCCGGCAAGGCTCGCGGTCCAAGTGGAAAGCCTGAACGCGTGGTGATCGTGGGCGGCGGAGCGGCGGGATTCGCTGCGGCCGAGATGTTACGGCGGGAGGGCTTTGCCGGCAGCGTGACGCTCGTCTCCTCGGACGAGGCGGCCCCCTATGACCGGCCGAATTGCTCGAAGGACTATCTTGCGGGAAACGCGCCGGAAGACTGGATGCCGCTCAGACCGCCCGAGTTTTATCAGGACCAGTCGATCGAACTCGAACTTCGCAGCAACGTCACCAGCATCGATGCGAAAGGACCCCAGGTGACGCTTGCAGGTGGACAAAGCATCCCCTTCGACAAGCTGCTGCTCGCAACCGGCGCCGAACCGGTTCGCCTCGATATCCCCGGCGCTGATCAGCCGCACGTGCACGTGTTGCGCTCGCTCGCCGACTCGCGAGCGATCATTGCCAGGGCAAAAGCGGCCCAGCACGCGGTCGTGATCGGCGCAAGCTTCATCGGGCTCGAGGTTGCCGCCGCGCTGCGGGCGCGCGAGATCGAGGTTCACGTCGTGGCGCCGGGGCGTCGGCCGTTGGAACGTGTGCTGGGGCGTGAATTCGGCGATTTCGTACGCGCGATCCATGAGGAGCACGGCGTCGTATTCCATCTCGAGGAGACGGCAACCGCGATTGACGCCGCCAACGTGAGGCTTAAAGGCGGCACGACATTGGCGGCCGATCTCGTCGTCGTCGGCATTGGGGTGCGGCCGCGAATCGAGCTGGCCGAGCGCGCCGGTCTCAAACTCGATCGCGGCGTCGCGGTGAATGAATACCTTGAAACCAGCGTGCCGGGAATCTTTGCCGCCGGCGACATCGCGCGCTGGCCCGATCCCCATACCGGCGACAATCTGCGGATCGAGCATTGGGTCGTGGCCGAGCGGCAGGGTCAGACGGTGGCGCGCAACATCCTCGGCCAGCGGCAACGATTTTCCGAGGTTCCGTTCTTCTGGAGCCAGCACTACGATGTGCCGATCAACTACATCGGGCATGCCGAGAGATGGGACGACCTCGACATTGAGGGCAACATCGAAGCACGCGACTGCCTCGTGCGCTATCGTCGCAACGGCAAGGTGCTCGCGGTGGCCTCGATCTTCCGCGACGTCGATAATCTCCGGGAGGAGACGGCGATGGAACACGCTGGTTAACGCCACTTGTTGAAGTTGGGGGCGCAACAGAGGTGATAGCATGAAGGC
>JBKOXY010000180.1:0-4011 GCA_046725125.1 Pseudomonadota bacterium
AATTCTGGAAGACGGATCCCGCCGCGGAGGCGACGCACGGTCCGCGCTAGCGCGTGAGCGCTGCGCTGCCGCCGCGTACCGGCGGCATGACGAGCTCGTCGCGGCGGCAGGCGCGCGCGTCGATGTCGGGGCAGGCGCGGAAGCGAAGCTCCTTGCCGAGGCAAATGCGCACCTCGCCCAAGCGCCGGCTGCTGCAGGTCACCGCGATGCCGTCACGGGTGAGGCCGGGATTGGCCTGCACGAACGCCTCCTCGACCTCATCCGGCGTGACCGTGAGCGGCGCGCTCGGTGCGATATAAGCATCGGGGATCTTCACCGCCGCGCGCGCCTTGCGCACGTTCTCGAAATAGGCGTTCGGACTCAGCCCGGAACAGGTGCCGTGCCGGTCCCACTCGTTGAAGATCAGGCGCGGCGCGGGCATCAGATCGAGCATGGAAGCGACGATGTTGCGGTCGAGCCGCGGCGCCGGCTGCTGGCAGAATTCCGGGAAACCTTTCTCGTATTGCGGCCACAGGCCGTGCACCACGAACGAATAGGGCCGGGCGCCGCATTGCTGCTGCGGCGGCGTGCCGCGCTCGCCGGCGGCCTCGCAGAACGACGGCGACCACGAGAGCGCCAGCACGTAGAAGTCGAATTGCCCGGGCTGATTTTGGCGGCGATCCTGCGCCACCGCGACACCGGCGATCGCAACCGTGAGCCACAACGCCACCGCGGCCGACGCCACGCGACCGACACTCCGAACCATGGAACACTCCCAATCAACCCATGCGACGACGTGAGAGCGTATCACGCCGCCCCGAACGTTTCAAGAACAAAACGGAAATAAAAACGGTTCATCCACGGCCGACCGCGACCGACGGCGCCCCCGCGTGCACGTCGCAGCGGTTTAAGGCCGCGCCATCTTGCAAGCCGGGTTGTAGGACCAGTTGCGGTCGAGCCCGACGATGCACCACTCGACGCCCCAACTGGCGCCGATAATGCCGCTATCCTCGGCGATGGAATAATGGATGATGTGTCTGCGGCCGTCCGAGATTTCGACGATGCCGCTGCAGAAGCGGCGCGGAATGGTCTGCGCGGCCCACGGGCGGAACGCGGTCTCGCGGATCTTCTCGAAATTGAGGATCCGCAGATCGGTGGCCCAGTACATGTTTTCCTTCTGGTTGAAGCGCGAGGCGATCCTGACCAGCGCGTCGCGGTAATCGCACGGCGGCAGCTTGCCCTCATATTCCGGGCCGGAGAGATAGAAATTCAATTCCAGCCAGTTGGCCGCGCCCGCCGGTGTCGCCGGCAGCGCGGCGAGCGCGGCGGCAAACGCAAAAGCGAGCAATAGCGCGCGGCCGGACATGATCGGGCTCCCCGCAACGATAACCTGAGCCAACGGTGACCCCCGAACCCCGGCGGAATCAAGGTATTGGCGCGCGGGCGAAATAAGAAAGCGGCGACTGTGGCGTTACGGCCACGCTTTCAGGTTTCCTCGGCGCGGCGGCTTTGCAGCGACCCATGCGCCGTCTAAGCTTCGCCGGGGCAAATGGGGAGGCGCGGATGATGCGCGCGGCGTTGCTGTCCGTGATCGGGCTTTTGCTGCTGGGCACTGCCGCCCGCGCCCAGCCCTATATCTATCACGGCAACGACACCGGCGGCATCATCCCGTGGTCGTGCGAGAACGAGGCCATGGCGCAACAGCTGGCCGCCGCCTATTGCGCCCGCTGGGACAAGTACCACCGCATCACCAGCGTGCACCGGCAATACGGCGACTTCATCGCGTTCACCTGCCTGTGGTCGCCGTACATCAACCCCTACGCGCTGCCGGCGGTACCGACCCGATCCAGCTGTTACTATCCGCGCGTGCGGCCGCTGATCATCTCCAAGTGATCCGTCCCTGACGATGTCGACCGCGGATCGCCGCGGCCGTCAGCTCCACGTCACGTCGTGGCGCGCCAGCACTTCGCGCACGGCATCGACGAGCTTGTGCTCGGGCACGGCGAACTGCGCCGGGCGGCTCGCACGCCATTCCCGGTTGGAGGCGATCGCGGCGGCGGCCTTGGCGCCTTCGATCAGGTCCTTGATCTGCACCTCGCCTTTGGCCTTCTCGTCGCCGCCCTGGATGACCACGCAGGGCGCACCGCGCTTATCGGCGTATTTGAGCTGCGGCCCCATCTTGCCGGAACCGAGGTAAAGCTCGGCGCGGATGCCGGCATTGCGCAAGGTCGCAACCATCTTCTGGTAATCGGCGATGCGCTCGCGGTCGAACACCGTGACGACGACAGGACCGGGCTCGGGCGTGGTTTCGATCTTGCCGAGATGTTGCAGCGCCGCCACCAGCCGCGACACGCCGATGGAGAATCCCGTCGCCGGCACCGGCTCGCCGTGAAAGCGCGCAATCAATCCGTCATAGCGCCCGCCACCCCCGACGGAGCCGAAACGCACGGGACGGCCGTGTTCGTCCTTGGCTTCGAAGATGAGGTCCACCTCATAAACCGGACCAGTATAGTACTCGAGACCCCGGACAACGGAGGGGTCGATGACAATGCGGTCAGAACCATATCCTGCCGCCCGAACCAGCTTTTGAATTTCGAATAATTCGGACAACGCGCTAAGACGCAAATTTTCGCCGCTAGGGAACTCGCCATGTGGTGCCTTCAGGACTGACATCACTCCGCCTGTCGGTCCTATGTCGCCGGCGGTGCCCGAAATGATGTTTTGCAAAACTTCGGAGATTTGTTCGGTCGTAAGTTCCGCGCCCTTAGTAAAATCACCACTCTCATCTTTTCGTCCAGCGCCAAGCAGTTGACGCACGCCTTCGACACCTAAGCGATCATATTTGTCGACAGCGCGCAGCACGGTGAGGCGTTTTCCCGCATTCGATTCACCGCCAAGCCCTATCGACTCCAGGACTCCATCGAGCACTTTCCGGTTGTTCACCTTCACGACGTAGCTGCCGCGGGGAATGCCGAGCGCTTCCATCGTGTCGGCGGCCATCATGCACATCTCGGCGTCGGCGGCCATCGAGGCGGAGCCGACGGTGTCGGCGTCGAACTGCATGAATTGGCGAAAGCGCCCCGGTCCCGGCTTCTCGTTGCGGAACACGAAGCCCTCGCGATAGCTGCGATAGGGCTTGGGCAGCGTATCGAAATTCTCCGCCACGTAGCGCGCGAGCGGCGCGGTCAGGTCGTATCGCAAGCTCAACCACTGTTCGTCGTCGTCCTGGAACGAGAACACGCCCTCGTTCGGCCGGTCCTGGTCGGGCAGGAATTTTCCCAGCGCGTCGGTATATTCGATCGCCGGCGTCTCCAGCGGCTCGAAGCCGTAGCGCTCGTAGACCGCGCGGATCTTGTCGAGCATGCGCCGCGTGGCCGCGATCTCGGCGCCGCCGCGATCGGCAAACCCGCGCGGCAGACGCGCCTTGAGCTTGTTGGTTTTGTCGGGCTTATCGCGCATTATTGCCCTGCACTGCCGGCCCGCGGGTGGTAGCAGCCGACTCACGCAGCGGCAAGGGACGCGTCCGGGAACGCGGCGAGGGACGCCGTCGAGCGCAGCATCACGGCGAGCAGCAACGGAGACAGCGCCATGCCATCGGCACCAGCACAGCGAGCGACCGCCGTCCCCAACGACCTCGAAGCCTATTGGCTTCCGTTCACGCCCAACCGGGCGTTCAAGGCCGCGCCGCGCCTGATCGCGCGCGCCAAGGACATGCATTACTACACCCCCGACGGGCGCGCCGTGCTCGACGGCACCGCCGGCATGTGGTGCACCAATGCCGGGCACAATCGCGATCCGATCGTTGCGGCGATCCAGGCGGAGGCGGCCGCGCTCGACTACGCGCCGGCGTTTCAATTCGCCCATCCCAAGGCGTTCGAGCTCGCGAGCCGAGTCGCCGCGCTCGCGCCCGGCGACCTCGACCACGTGTTCTTCTGCAATTCCGGCTCGGAGGCGGTCGACACCGCGCTCAAGATCGCGCTCGCCTATCACAACGTGCGCGGCGAAGGCGCGCGCACCCGCCTGATCGGACGC
>JBKOXY010000080.1:0-20234 GCA_046725125.1 Pseudomonadota bacterium
CGCGAAGGTTTTGGGTTCGGTCTGCGCCGCGCAGCCCGTGACCACGATGGGCGCATCGGGATGCTCGCGCTTGAGCTTGCGGATGGCCTGGCGCGACTGCCGCACCGCCTCCGCCGTCACCGCGCAGGTATTGACGACGACGGCATCGGCGAGCCCAGCCGCTTGCGCCTGGCGGCGGATCACCTCCGCGTCATAGGCGTTGAGCCGGCAGCCGAAGGTGACGACATCGACGCTCATTGGGTCGCGCTCACCTCGAATAGCGCCGGATCGAATTTGCCCTCGTACTCATAGGCGACCGGGCCGGTCATCAGCACGTGGTCGTCGCGCGCCCGCCATTCGATCCGCAGCTCGCCGCCCGGCAACATCACCGTCACCGTGCGGCCGGTGAGACCCAGGCGCACCGCCGCGACCGCCGCCGCGCAGGCAGCCGAGCCGCACGCCTTGGTGAGGCCAGCGCCGCGCTCCCAGGTGCGCAGGACGAGGTGCTCGCGGGAGAGCACTTGCGCGAGCGAAATGTTCGCACGCTCCGGAAAGATCGGATGGTTCTCCAACAGCGGCCCGATCTTGCCGAGGTCATAGGCGTCGACGTCGTCGACCCAGAAGATGGCGTGGGGATTGCCCATGCTGACGACCGACGGCGAAAGCAAGATCGGCTTGTCGATCGACCCGATCTGCAGCTCGATGGCGCGCGTATCCTCGAATTTCTCCGCGAGCGGGATCTCGTTCCAGGCGAAGCGCGGTTTGCCCATGTCGACGGTCGAAACCAGCGGCCTGTCGCCCTTCCAGCAGCTCAGCAATCCGGCGGTGGTTTCCAGCGTCAATGCGCTCTTGCCGGTTTCCTTGAACAAGAGCTCGGCGATGCAGCGCATGCCGTTGCCGCAGGCGCCCGCTTCCGACCCGTCGTTATTGTAGATGCGGACATAGCCATCGGTGCCGGGCGTGCGCGGCGCATGCAGCGTCATCAGCTGGTCGTATGGCGCGCCGTTGGGCTGCGCGGCGGCGCGCGCCTCAGCCGCGCCGATCGCTCCCGTCTGCCCACGCATGTCGACCACCACGATCTCGTTGCCGAGACCGTTCATCTTGACGAAGGCATGGTTGGCGAGCGCGCTCATGGGAGGCCCGTTGCTGGCGCTTTATATGGGCAAATTGGCCGGTAGGGGCAAATTGAAATGTTTGGCAGCGCTCGCCGCGCACCAGGCGATCATAAGCGCCGAAAGGCCCATTTCCTTGACAGTTTCGGCCCCGGCCGCCATAAGCATCCCCCGCACGTCGGCTCGGGTCGACGTGCGTTTTTAAGGGCCGCCTCGGCTTAGGCGAGATTGGATGCGGGAGCCTTCGCGTGCCCCATCCTGTGTTAGGGCGATTGGCGCCCGCAAAGCCCACAACCGACTGAAAGAAGCCGGTCCGGACTGATCCGAGCGCCGGCATCGAACACGAGGACGGGAACGATGTTCGCAGTCATCAGAACCGGCGGCAAGCAATACCGCGTCGCCGCCGAGGACGTGATCAAGGTCGAGAAGGTCAAGGGCTCGCCCGGCGAGATCGTGCAGTTCGGCGAGGTCTTGGTGGTGGGCGGCGACAGCGTCACCCTGGGTCAACCAACCATTGCCGGCGCCTCGGTCGCCGCCGAAGTCCTCGAGCAGGGACGCGGGCCGAAGATCATCGCGTTCAAGAAGCGCCGCCGGAAGAATTCGCGCAGGAAGCGCGGCCACCGGCAGGAATTCACCCTCATCCGCGTGACCGAAATCCTCACCGACGGGGCAAAGCCGACCAAAACCGCAAGGCCCAAGCCCGAGCGAAAGCCGGTGGCCGCCGCGCCTGCCGCCGCCGAGGAAGCCGAACATCCCGAGACCGAGGCGCCCAAGCGCAAGGTAGGGGCCAAGACGCAAGCGAAGGCCGCGAAGAAGCCGTCCAAACCTCCGGCAAAGAAGGCCGGCAAGGCGAAATCGGGCGGCAAGGGCAAGAAGAAGTGATGATTTCGTCACAAAGTTGGATTACATAACGGGGGACTGAAGGACCTGAAGCCATGGCCCACAAGAAAGCAGGCGGATCATCCCGCAACGGCCGCGACTCGAACAGTCAGCGGCTCGGCCTGAAGATTTTCGGCGGCGAGCAAGTGCTTGCCGGCAACATCATCGCGCGCCAACGCGGCACCAAGTGGCACCCGGGCGCCAATGTAGGCCTGGGCAAGGACCATACCCTGTTCGCGCTGACCAACGGTCGCGTCGAGTTCCGTACCAAAGCCAAGGGCCGGGTGTTCGTATCGGTTCTGCCGATGACGGAGGCTGCGGCCCAGTAAGACGGTAGACTTCATCGAGGTCTGCCGGCACCCATCGAACCGGCGGACCCACACGGGGTACCAAGAGGGGAGACGGGATGCCGGCTCCCCTCTCGCTTTTGAGGAGCCCGTGCAATGACGTTGCTGGATCGAAGTGCGTCGGAGAGCTTTGGTGAGAGAAGCATTCCCGTCCTCGCAACCGAGCGGCTCGTCTTGCGTGCGCCGTGCTTCGAGGATGCGAGAACGATCGCCACGCTCGCCAACGACCGTCGGATCGCGGAGAATACGCTGCGTATTCCGCACCCCTATGGGCTCGCGGACGCGCAAAGTTTCATCACCGCCGCGAACACGACCGGCAGCGAGATCGTGTTCCTGATCGCCACGCGTGGCGGCGCCGTGATCGGCGCTTGCGGGATCGCCCTGTTCGGCGAGGAACCACCCGAGATCGGCTATTGGCTCGGCGTTCCATTCTGGGGCCAGGGCTACGCCACCGAAGCCGTGCGCACGGTGATCGATCACGCCTTTGATGACCTCGGTTACGACGTGGTGGCGGGCGGCGCGCGCGTGAGCAACCCGGCCTCGCGCCGCGTGCTCGAAAAATGCGGATTCCAGTGGACGGGCGTCGGTCTCTATCGCATCCGCGCGCTCGCCTCGTCCGCGCCGGTCGATCGTTTCCGTCTCGGCCGCAGGCGGTGGGCCATAGTCCGCGAAGACGGGGCGTGAACGCTCTTGGGCTCAAAAGGTGGAGCGAGCCTGAGAAGAGTGTAGAAGCTTGCCGCCAAGAAGGAGTCCCGAGGGCAATGGGGTCGAGCTCAAAGGGCCGGTCGCGACTTGAGCGCGCGCCATGACATCCTGATCCGCGGCGGTCTTCTCTTCGACGGCACGGGAGCCGCGGGCAAGGCCGGCGATGTCGCGATCCGCGACGGCCGCATTGCCGCTGTCGGGGCGGGCATCGACGACGCGGCCGCCAAGGTCATCGACGCGCGCGGCCTTGCCGTGGCGCCGGGCTTCATCGACATCAAGACCCATTCCGACTTCACGCTGCCAATCAATCCCAAGGCCGAGAGCAAGGTGCGCCAGGGCGTGACCACCGAGATCGTCGGGCATTGCGGCTTCTCGGTCGCGCCCGCGCTGCCGGGGAAGGTCGAGTTGCTGCGCGATTATCTCAGCGCGAGCGCGCCGTGGCTGCCGTTCAAGGCAACGACGTTCGCGGATTACCTCGCGAGCTTCCCTGCGACCGCGGTGAACGCCGGCATGCTGGTCGGTCACAATACGCTGCGCCTGATGGTCATGGGCATGGAGGACCGGCCGCCGACGTCGGCCGAGCTTGAGGCCATGATCGTCTTACTGGAGGAAGCGCTCGATGCCGGCGCGCTCGGACTGTCGTCGGGCCTATTCACCGCGCCCGGCAGCTACGCGCAGGCAGACGAGATGATCGCGCTCTGCCGCGTGGTCAAGCGCTACAATGCCGGCTATTTCACCCACATTCGCGACGAATCCAACAAGGTGCTGGAGGCGGTCGAGGAAGCGATCGCGATCGCAAGTACCTGTGACGTGCACGTCGAGATCGTGCACTTGAAGTGCTCGGGGCTCGACAATTGGGGCAAGGCGGCGCGCGCGCTCGACATGATCGCGGCGGCGAAGCTGCGCGGGCTCGACGTCGACTGCGACTCCTATCCCTATGCCGCCGGGAGCAATCCGCTCAAGAACCTGATGCCGCAATGGGTGCAGGCGGGTGGCGTCGAGGCGATGTTGGAGCGGCTCACGCACAAGGACACACGCGCGCGTATTCGCGCGGACATCGCCCGCGATGGCCTCAACAATTGGGGTCGCATCCCGTCCTGGGATTGCGTGCGGATTTCGATCTCGCCCAACCTGCCGCAGCACGCCGGGCGCACGATCGGCGCGCTCGCGGCCGAGCGCGCCGAGGACCCGATCGACACCGTCGCCGATTATCTCGTTGCGGACAAAGGCGCAACACGGGTGCTCGTCACCTCGATTTGCGAAGACGATATCCGCGACATCGTACGCTCGCCGCTCGCGCTCGTGGGTTCGGACGGCAATTGCGTTGCCACCTACGGCACCGTCAGCCAAGGTATGCCGCACCCGCGCTTCTACGGCACGTTCCCGCGCATCATCGGCCACTATGTCGGCGAGCTCGGCGTCATTCCGCTCGAACTCGCCGTTCACAAGATGACCGGCGCGACCGCGCGTGCGCTGAAATTGAACGATCGCGGTCTGCTGCGGGAAGGCTACCGCGCCGACGTGACGATCTTTGATCCCGCCGACTTCCGAGATCGCGCCACCTATGCCGATCCGCATCGATATCCGAGCGGCAACCGCACCAGCGTGATTGTCAACGGCACCATCGTGGTCGAGGACGCGACCCACACCGGCGCGCTACCGGGCAAGGTGCTGCGCCGCGATCGCAACGGGGGCGTCGGATGAGACTTTTGGAACCGAGTGACACATGATTTGAACAGCCGCGAGCGACCGGCCATTGACAGCAGCGCCGATCATGACCAGGATTGTCATGTGTACGGGTCACTGTCGGGGTGACGCGCATGACAACCGAGGGAGGTGCAATGCCCCCGGGTTACTTTAGCCGCGATGATCGCTGCGGCAGCGTTCGGGCCGAGGCGTAGCGGCAAGCTTGGCGAACGGTAACGTCGGGAGCGGCCTATTGGGCCGCATCAGTGAGGCATGGCCCGCCCTGGCCCCTCCCGACGAGTACTTCCCTTCCCGTAAGCTTTTGGCTCAATTTCTTCAGCGCCGCGCGAGCAGACCACCCGCGGGCGCTCTCGTATTTTTGCATCCGTGCTCGCATATCGTGGGTCATGAAATTCCTCGATGAAGCCAAGGTGTATGTCCGCTCGGGCGACGGCGGGAACGGCTGCGTGTCGTTCCGGCGCGAGAAATTCATCGAGTTCGGCGGGCCGAACGGCGGCGACGGCGGCAAGGGCGGCGACGTGATCGTGCAGGCGGTCGACGGGCTCAACACACTCATCGACTACCGCTACCAGCAGCATTTCAAGGCCAAGAACGGCGGCGGCGGCATGGGCAAAGACCGCCACGGCGCGAGCGGCGACGATATCGTGCTGAAGGTGCCGGCCGGCACGCAGGTCTACGAGGAGGACGGTGAGACCTTGCTCGCAGACCTCACGGATGTAGGACAGCGGGCGGTGGTCGCGCGCGGCGGCAAGGGCGGCTTCGGCAACGCCCATTTCAAGAGTTCGACCAACCGTGCGCCGCGCCATGCCAATCCCGGCCAGCCCGGCGAGGAGCTCACGATCCGGCTGCGCCTGAAGCTGATTGCGGACGCGGGCATTGTCGGGCTGCCCAACGCGGGCAAGTCGACCTTCCTCGCGGCGGTGAGCGCGGCCAAGCCGAAGATCGCCGACTACCCTTTCACGACGCTGCATCCCCAGCTCGGTGTGGTCGAGATCGACGGCCGCGAGTTCGTACTCGCCGATATTCCGGGTCTGATCGAGGGTGCGCATGAAGGCACGGGACTCGGCGACCGTTTCCTCGGCCATGTCGAGCGCTGCCGCGTTCTCCTGCATCTCGTCGACGGCACGGCCGAGCATGCGGGCGCGGCCTATAAGACCGTGCGCGGAGAGCTTAAGGCTTATGGCCAGGGGCTCGGCGAGAAGCCCGAGGTGGTGGCGCTCAACAAGGCCGATGCGTTGACGCCGGAGCAACTGAAACAACAGACCGCGCGGCTCGCACGCGCCGCCAAAAAGACGCCGCTCGTGGTTTCAGCGGCGACCGGCGCGGGCGTGCCCGAGGTGTTGCGGACGTTGTTGAGCGTGATCGATCAAACGCGACACCAGCAACGGCCGAGTGTCGCTGCCAAAGCGTGGCATCCGTAGGGGTGACGTTACGCCTTGGCGGAGACCCGAAAGCGCATGCTAAACAACGCACCGGCGCGACAATGGTTGTCGCGTGCCGCCGGCCAGCCGCAAGCCCACATGTCTCGCAGCGCCCTCTCCCTCACCGACTTCCGCCGCATGGTGATAAAGGTCGGCTCCTCGCTCCTGGTCGACAGCGACGGCGGGCGATTGCATGACGCCTGGCTCTCGTCGCTTGCCGAGGACATTGCCAAGTTGCACCGGGACAAGCGCGACGTGCTCGTGGTCTCCTCCGGAGCGATCGCGCTCGGCCGCGCCGTGCTCAAGCTGCCGGCGGGGCCCCTCAAGCTCGAAGATAGCCAGGCCGCTGCCGCCGTCGGCCAGATCGCGCTTGCCCGCACCTGGTCGGAGGTGCTTGGCCGCCACGGTATCACCGCTGGGCAGGTGCTGGTCACGTTGCAGGACACCGAGGAGCGCCGACGCTATCTCAATGCGCGCTCGACGATCGGGAAACTTTTGGAGCTGCGGTCAGTGCCGGTGATCAACGAGAACGACACGGTCGCGACCAACGAAATCCGCTATGGCGACAACGACCGGCTGGCCGCGCGCGTCGCCACCATGGCGAGTGCGGATCTGCTGATACTGCTCTCCGACGTCGATGGGCTCTATGATGCGCCGCCCGCAGGCAATGCCAAGGCCAAGCTGGTGCCGCTGGTGGAGCGCATCACGCCCGCGATCGAAGCAATGGCGGGCGCGGCCGGCTCGGGACTCTCGCGGGGCGGCATGCAGACCAAGATCGAGGCCGGCAAGATCGCGACCCATGCCGGCACGCATATGGTGATCGCATCGGGCCACGTCGCACATCCGCTCGAGGCGATCGCCGGCGGCGCGCGCTGCACCTGGTTCCTCACCCCGGCAAATCCCGTCACCGCGCGCAAGAAATGGATCGCGGGCTCACTCGAGCCCAAGGGCGTCTTGACCATCGATGCCGGTGCGGTCGCGGCGTTGCGCAGCGGCAAGAGCCTGCTGCCCGCGGGCGTCATCCACGTCGAGGGCATTTTCGCGCGCGGCGACGCTATCGTCATCCGCGGACCCGACGGCGCCGAGGTCGGCCGCGGCCTCGTCGCCTACGACGCCGAAGACGCCGCCAAGATCAAGGGCCGCTCGTCCGCCGACATTCTGTCGATCCTTGGGTTCAGCGGCCGCGCCGAGATGGTGCACCGGGATGATCTGGTGATGGGCCGGGCTTAGCGCGCAAGCGGGCAACAGCCGTCAATACGCTGAAATCACGCGTCGATTCCTACGCGCGGCAAGTTGCGCCTGGGGATCGAGAAAGGAACGCGCCGGGTTTCGTCCCGAAGGGAGAGGTCCGCCAACCCGGCGCCGACGCCAGCCCGCATGGGGTAACGCGCCAACGCATTCAATCGCAAGCAGCGCGGCCGAGTTCCATTGCCGTTGCCGTTTTCCACAACCGTCCACAAAAGGAAGACCCCGGCGCCAAAAGGGGCCAGGGTCTATCGCCGGATGGGTGAGGGGTTGGGGGCTGGGGGGCACTCCACCCGGCGTTATCGTTTCAACGCCGAGGCCTCCATCCGGTTTCCTGTTCCCGAAATTATTTTCGAGCCTTGCCGCGCGGACGGACGCGCCGGCGGCGCGCGCCCCCCCGATACGCCAGGTCGATCGGCAGTTCGACGTGGCGGCCATCCGGAAACTCTAAATATCGCAAACGGATGCGAAAACGGCCCTGCCCGCCGCCGCGACCCTCGACCACGTAGCGCGTGCCGACCGGGAACCGGCTGGGGAGACCGTCTGCAAGGGAACCCATGAATATCCTCCTGAACGCAACACCACGCCTGGGAACTTTTCCGGCACCAATGTCAGAACACCGCGACGGTTCCGAGACAACGCGGCAACAGTCACAGATTTCTGTGAATCGCTGTGGACAACAAGCCCGTCTCCCGAACGCGGTGCGTTCAGGGGTCAGAGCCGGACCTCAGGAGTTCCAGAATGACGCCTGGTGACTCTGAGCCCGGAGCCGGGCCCCCAGGGCGAGCGCGCTTCGCAGCTTTCAAAGGTCGAAGCCGTTGTCCTGCGCCAAGGCCTTGAGTGACGTCTCGGGTCGGGCGCCGAGATGTTGGATCACTTCGGCGGCCACCAACGCCCCGAGCCGCGCCGCGTCGCGATACTCGGCGCCGCGCGAGAGCCCGACCAGAAAACCCGCGGCGAACAGGTCGCCGGCGCCGGTGGCGTCGACTACGCGCTCCACGGGGCTCGCCGGAACAGCGTCGGTTTCCTCGCGCGTCACGATCAGACAACCCCTTTCGCTGCGCGTGATCACCGCAAGCCGCGCATCCTTGCGCAGAGCATCGAGCGCGGTGTCGAAGTCGGCGGTCTCGTACAGGCTGTGCAGTTCGCGCTCGTTGGCGAAAACGAGGTCGACGGTGCCGGCACGGATGAGATCGAGGAATTCCGCGCGGTAACGGTCGACGCAGAACGCATCCGACAAGGTCAGCGCGACGTCGCGCTCGGCGTCGTGCGCAATCTTCGCCGCCTTGAGGAAGGCCTCCTTGGCGTGCGGCGGATCCCAGAGGTAACCCTCGAGATAGATGATTTGAGCGGCGGCAATGGCATCGGAGTCGATGTCGTTCGGGTGCAAGTCCTGTGCGGCGCCGAGATAGGTGTTCATGGTGCGCTCGCCGTCGGGCGTGACCAGCACGTAGCAGCGCGCGGTCGAAGGGCCGGCCGAAGCGGGCGGCGTCGCAAACGCGACGCCCGCCGCACGGATGTCGTGGGCAAAAACGCGACCGAGCTCGTCGTCCTTGACCTTGCCGATGAAGGCCGCGCGCGCCCCGAGGCTCGCCACGCCCACGATCGTGTTCGCCGCCGAGCCGCCGGAAACCTCCACCGCCGGACCCATGGCATCATAGAGTCCTGCGGCCTGCGCCTCGTCGATCAGGCGCATGGTGCCCTTGCGCATCTTCTGCTTGGCGAGGAAAGCGTCGTCGGTGCGCGCGATCACGTCGACGATCGCGTTGCCGATGCCGAGCACATCGAATCGAGTCGCGGCCATGCGGAAGCTCCCACCCAAAATGCGCGCGCACTATAGCGACCGAATTGCTCGAGGCAATCGCGCGCCGCAAATTGAGCCGCACCCCACTCGCCGGACAGCGGATGGGCTGGATGTGGCAGCTGACTTCCACCGAGTTGGAGCGGGACACCGCGAGGATGACGGCGAGGTGGGCCGCCAATTACAATGGCTGCGGAGGCCAACCCCCCATGTCGCTCGCGCGCGACGTCACGACCGTGGGCGGCGCAACGCTAGCGTCGCGCCTGCTCGGATTCGCTCGCGACGTCGGTATCGCAGCGACGCTGGGCGCGGGCGTTCCTTCCGACGCGTTCTTCGCCGTTCTGCAGATCGCCAACTTCTTTCGTCGGCTGCTGGCCGAAGGCGCGCTCAACGCCGCCTTCGTGCCTCTGTGGTTGCGCATCAAGGAGACCCAGGGCGAGAGCGGCGCCTACGCATTCTTCCGGCAGGTTTTGGGCGCAATGCTGCTCGCGGTCGGCGCGCTGGCGGCGATCGGGCTGCTGTTCGCACCGGCGATCATCGATCTGCTCGCGCCGGGTTTTGATGGGGAGCGTCATGCACTGGCGGCGGACTATTTCCGCATCGCCGCGCCCTATGTCGCGCTCGCCGGCGTGGTCGCCGTCGTCGCCTCGGTTCTCAATGCGCAGGGACGCGTCGTCGCGGTGGCACTGGGCATCGCGGCGTTCAACGCCGTTCTCCTCGCGGTCCTGGCATGGATCGCTGCCTTCGGCGGCGCGCCGCCATCGGTGATAGGCGAGATGCTGGCGCATGCCATCGTGCTCGCCGGGATCGCGCAGCTGGTGGTGACCGGCGTCGGCTTCGTGCACCTGCGGCGGGGCACGGCGTTGTCCGGCGAAGCCGATACCGGTTCGCCGCAGAAGGTGCGTCAGCTCGACGAGCCGCCGAGCCGGCGGTTCGGCCTTTCCGCCGATGCACGACAGTTCTTCGCGCTCGCCGTTCCCGGCCTTGTCGCCGCCGGCGTCCCACAGTTGAAGCTGATCGCCGGCGCAATGGTCGCGTCATCCTCGCAGGCCGCGGTGTCCTGGCTCTACTATGCCAACCGGCTTTATGAATTGCCGCTCGGCGTGGTCTCGATCGCCATCTCCGCGGTGCTGGTGCCGACCATTGCCGCGGGCGTGCGAAGCGCAAAAAGCGAGGTGATCGCAGCGGCGCAATCACGTGGATTCGAGATCGCCCTCGGCTTGGCGCTTCCTTCCGCCGTGGCTTTCGCGCTGTTGGCGGTGCCGATCGCGGGCGGCCTGTTCGAGCGCGGCGCCTTCGGCCCGCGCGATACCACCGCCGTCGCGGCGGCGCTCGCGGCGATCTGCGCGGGATTGCCCGGGCACGCGCTCGAGAAGGCGCTCGGCGCAGTGTCCTTTGCCCGCGAGGACACTCGCACGCCGATGGTTGCGGCGCTCGCGGGGCTTGCGACCGCCGTCATCGGAGCCCTCATTGCGTTTCCCCATTACGGCCATGTGGGCGTGGCGGCGGCCATCGCCATCTCGGGCTGGGTCGGTGCGACGGTGCTGGGCGCGATCCTGCGGCGGCGCGGATGGCTCCGTCTCGACCGCGACGGGGCGCGACGGCTGCCGCGCATCATCCTGGCGACGATGGCCATGGGAATCGCGCTCTTCGGCATGTCTGAACTCATCGCGTCGCCGTCCAACGCGGACGGGTCGCTAGCGCAACTCGCCGTGCTTGCTCTCCTGGTCGCGTTCGGGCTTGCCGTCTATGTTGCGAGCCTCGAGCTGCTTGGCGTCGCGCGCGTGCGCGACCTCCTCGCAGCCGTCCGCCGCCTCTAAGCCGGGCTTGCGCCCGCGCCGCGGGTCATGCCATTTGGCGGCGCAATCGGCGAGGGTTTTCCGACATGGCCTTCAAGGAGCGGGTGTTTTCCGGCGTGCAGCCGACCGGCAACCTGCACCTCGGCAATTATCTCGGCGCCATGGTGAAGTTCGTCGCGTTGCAGGACAAGTACGACTGCATCTATTGCGTGGTCGACCTGCACGCCATCACCCAGCCGCTGCCGGTCTGGGGCGGCCCCGAGCAGCTGCCGAAGAACACGCGCGAGGTCACCGCCGCCTTCATTGCCTGCGGCATCGACCCGAAGAAACACATCGTGTTCAACCAGAGCCAGGTCGCCGAACATGCCGAGCTCGCCTGGGTGTTCAACTGCGTCGCCCGCCTCGGCTGGCTCAACCGCATGACCCAGTTCAAGGAGAAGGCGGGCAAGGACCGCGAGAATGCGTCGGTCGGTCTTTACGCCTATCCGACGCTGATGGCCGCCGACATCCTGGTTTATCGCGCCACGCATGTGCCCGTCGGGGAGGACCAGAAGCAGCACTTGGAGCTCTCGCGCGACATCGCGCAGAAATTCAACAACGACTTCGGAAAGTCGATCCAGGCGCACGGCTATGGAGACGCGTTCTTTCCCCAACCCGAGCCGTTGATCCAAGGACCCGCGACGCGCGTGATGTCGCTGCGCGACGGCTTGAAGAAGATGTCGAAATCCGATGCCTCGGACCAGTCGCGCATCAATTTGACCGACGATGCCGACGCCATCGCGCACAAAATCCGCAGGGCGAAGACCGATCCCGATCCCTTGCCGCACGACGAGAAAGGACTCGAGCAGCGGCCCGAAGCCGACAACCTCGTTGGCATCCATGCCGCGCTTGCCGGCAAGAGCAAGGCGGAGGTTCTCAACGAATTCGGCGGCGCGCAATTCTCGACCTTCAAGACCGCGCTGGTCGATCTTGCGGTCGCCAAACTCGGCCCGATCAATTCCGAGATGAAACGGCTCATCGCAGATCCCATCTACATCGATTCCGTGCTCGCCGACGGCGCCGCGCGTGCACAAGTCATCGCGGCGGACACCATGAAAGCGGTCAAGGACATCGTCGGCTTCGTGCGCCGCTGACACGAAGCTCAATCCGACTGCTTGTAACTAGCTTGCCGTGCGTGGCCTTGTGCCGCCCCCGAAGGGCGTGGCAAGATTCTCAAGCTTTGCAACGCCACCGGCAACTGGCAGCGTCTTCCGGCGAAGCCGGTCTGCCCTAGAAACCGCGTCACGACAATAATGTGATCCCGGTGGCGGCTGGGGAGAGCCGATGAGCAAGAAGCGGCGCAGCTACGAAGCTGGTCATTCGCCGAAATTCATGGTCGTCATCGACGATTCGCCGGAATGCGATCGCGCGCTTTATTTCGCCAGCCGGCGTGCGCTGCGCATCGGCGCAACCGTGCTCATGCTGCGTGTGATCGAGACCCACGACCGCAATCAGCAATGGCTCGGCGTCGCCGACATCATGCGCGCGGAGGCGCACGAGGAGGCGAATGCCGTGCTCGATCGCCATGCGGCGCGCTCGTCGAGCATCACCGGCGTGATGCCGCAGCGCGTGATCCGCGAAGGCGAGAAAGCACAGGAAGTCCTCAATCTCATCGAGGACGACGAAGACATCGCCATCCTGGTACTCGCCGCTGCGACCGGCAAAGAGGGACCGGGGCCGCTCGTTTCCAGTATCAGCAAGACCGCGGGCGACTTTCCCATCCCGGTCGCGATCGTGCCCGGCCACCTCAGCGATGAGGAACTGGATGCCATGTCGTGACCCGCGCCTCGCTTAGCCCACCGTGAAGTGCGCGGGCAAAGCGAGAGCCGAGGACAGGCCCCAGACCGGGCCATCGCCCTTCGGCCTACCAGAAGCGACAGGTTGAAACTTCCACCGCGCGGCGCCACCTATTACAATGACCCGATCGTGGGCTTCTTGATCCTGCGCAATTAAAGGAGCAGGCCATGTTCATCCAGACCGAGCCGACCCCAAATCCGGCAACGCTCAAATTCCTCCCGGGACGGCCCGTGCTGACGAGCGGCACGCTCGACATGCGCGACAAGGAAGCGGCCGCGCAGTCGCCGCTGGCCGAACGCCTGTTCGCGATCGCGGGCATCTCCGGGGTGTTTTTCGGCTCCGATTTCATCGCTGTCACCAAGACCGACGGCGAATGGCAGCAGCTCAAGCCCGCGATCCTCGGCGTCATCATGGAGCACTTCATGTCCGGCGCTCCGATCGTGAGCAGCGCGGACGCGACCCCGTCGGGCGAACGCGAGGAGTTCTTCGAAGCGAAGGATTCCGAAACCGTTGCCACCATCAAAGAGCTGATCGAGGCGCGCGTGCGGCCGGCGGTCGCAAACGACGGCGGCGACATCACGTTCCGCGGCTTCAAGGACGGCGTCGTCTATCTCGACATGAAGGGCGCCTGTTCGGGCTGCCCGTCATCGACCGCGACGCTGCGTCACGGCATCCAGAACCTGCTGCGTCATTATTTGCCCGACGTGGTCGAAGTCAGACCCATGGGATGACCCGGCCGGCGATCGATCCGGACAAGGCTTCAACGGAGCAAATAACAGCGAAACCCGAGCGTCGGCGTTGACCGGGTCATCCGAGGTCGCGCACGACGGCGGCGAAGGTCAAGCCATGCGCGTCCTTGCGATCGACACCGCGCTCGAGGCCTGCTCGGCCGCCGTGCTCGACACCAGCAGCGGGATCACCGCCAGCGAGACTCTGGCCATGACGCGCGGCCACGCCGAGGCCGTGATGCCGCTCATCGCCCGCGTGATGAGCGCGGCCGCGATCGAATTCGCCGATCTGGACCGCATCGCCGTCACTACCGGCCCCGGCAGCTTCACCGGACTGCGGGTGGGGATATCGGCCACGCGCGGCATCGCGCTGGCGGCGGGAAAGCCGGCAGTCGGCCTCTCCACGCTCGCCGGCTTCGCAGCGCCGCTGATCGCCGACGACGATAGCACGCAGGTGGTGGCAGCGATCGACGCTCGCCACGAGCAAGTTTATTTGCAGGTATTCGGCACCGGCGGGCGGACGCTTGTGGCTCCTCGAATCGCGAGCGTTCGCGACGCCGCGCGCGCGGCGATGACCGCACCTGCACGCATCATCGGTTCCGCCGCAAGCAAGGTGGCGGCGGTTTGGCCCAAGGGAGCCGAGCCGCCGCTGTCGGTGGAGCAGCGCGGCGCGCCCGATATCGACTGGATCGCACGGCTCGGCGCCGCCGCTGCGGAGGGGCAGGACCCGCCGAAACCGCTCTATCTGCGCGCACCCGACGCGCAGCCGCAAGACGCCGCGCGCCTGCGCCGCCGATGATAGGGATCGTCAGCCGCCTGTTCGCGCGCGAGCCCGTGCTGTCGGAAGCCGGCCCGCGCGATGCCCGCGCTTTGGCGGCGCTCCACGGCGTCTCGTTCCATGGCGGGTGGAGCGACGGCGAATTCGAGCGCTTGCTCTTCGATCGTAATGTCATCGCCCATCGCGCCATGGCGGGACGCAGCCTCATCGGGTTCATCGTGTCACGGCTGGCGCTCGACGAGGCGGAGATCCTGTCGATTGCCGTCGCCTCCACCCGGCGGGGCAAGGGACTGGCGCGGCAACTGCTCGATATCAATCTGCGCCGGCTGGTGGGGCTCGGTGCGCGCTCGGTCTTTCTCGAGGTGGACGACGGCAACGTGCCGGCGCTGCGGCTTTACCGGCGCGCGGGCTTTCGGGAGGTCGGGCGGCGGAACGCGTATTACCCGGCCGGCCGTGGCTCCGCCGCGCTCATTCTTCGCCGCGATCTGGTGTGATCACGGTGCTCGAAACGGACCCGTGGATTCCAACCCCCCGGCATGATATTGCGGTCGCACGGAGAAGCGTCGTGAACGCGCCGAAGCCCAGAGACATCGAAGCTTTATGCAGCGCCAAGGGGATGCGCATGACCGAACAGCGCCGCGTGATCGCGCGCGTGCTGGCGGCGGCCGATGACCACCCGGACGTCGAGGAGCTCTACCGGCGCTGCTCCGCGGTCGACGACCGCATCTCGATCTCGACCGTCTACCGGACCGTGAAGCTATTCGAGGATGCCGGCATCATCGAGCGCCATGAGTTCCGCAACGGGCGCGCACGCTACGAACAGATGCCCGACAGCCATCACGACCACCTCATCAATCTGCGCACTGGCGAGGTGATCGAGTTTCAATCGGAAGACATCGAACGCCTGCAGGCCGACGTCGCGCGGCGCCTCGGTTATCGGCTGGTCGACCATCGGCTCGAACTCTACGCGATCCCACTCGACGACAAGCCGAAACGCTGATGGCGCGCCTTGCAAGCGAGACGAGAGCCTTAGCGGGATCGTCGTGGATCTTGCTCGGTTTGCTGCTCGGGCTTGCCCCCGCCATAGACCTGCCCACGGCCAAAGGCCAGACCACACGATACCCCGACAGGCCGATCAAAATTTTCGTCGGCTTCGCCGCCGGCGGCGGCACCGACGTCGCCGCCAGAATTCTGGCGCAGAAGTTGACCGAGACGCTTGGTCAATCGGTCGTGGTGGAGAACCGTCCCGGCGCGAGCGGGATGATCGCCGCGGAAACACTGGCGAAATCCGCCGCCGACGGATACACGCTGATGATGGGCAGCCAGACCACGCTCGCGGTCGCGCCGACGCTTTATCGCAAATTCTCCATCGACGCCGCCAGGGACTTCGTCGGAGTGGCGACGGCTGGCGTCTCGCCGCTGGTGCTGGTCGTTCATCCCTCGGTGCCGGCGCGATCGGTCAAGGACCTGATCGCGCTGGCCAAGGCCAAACCCGGCGCGATCAATTTCGGATCGGGCGGACTCGGGACCACGCCGCACATGGCGGGCGAGCTTTTTTCGATCCAGGCCGGCATCAAGATGGTGCACATCGCCTATCGCGGGGAAGCGCCGGCCATCAACGATCTCCTCGGCGGTCAGCTGGACTTGATCTTCGCCAACCTGTCCGCCGTGATCGGCAACGTGAAGGCGGGCTCGTTGCGGGCGCTCGCCGTCACCAGCGCGCAACGCGCTACCACCGCGCCCGAAATCCCCACCATCGCAGAGGTGGCGCTGCCCGGCTTCGACGCAGCGACCTGGTTCGCACTGGTCGCGCCGGCCGGAACGCCGCGCGACATCGTCCTGCAGTTGAACGCGGAGGTGACGCGGCTTGTCGGCCAGCCGGAGATCCAGCAGCGCTTCGCCGATCTCGGAATGACAATCGGCACCGGCACGCCCGATGCGCTCGATGGCTACATCAAAACCGAAATCGCCAAGTGGTCGAAGGTCATCAAGGACGCCGACATCCGTGCTCCGGAGTAGTGAACGGGACGACCCAAACCCATTTGCTTTTGGCGGCAAAGCGGGTAAAAACCAGGCCATCGGCTGCTCGCTGGCGGCGCGGGATTTGCGAGCCGCATCAAAGAGTTGAGGCACCCTGCGCGGGCAAGGCACCCTGAGCGGCCAAAACGACTCGACCGGCATGACTCGACCGCGCAAACTCTACGTCAAATCCTTCGGCTGCCAGATGAACGTCTACGATTCCCATCGTATGGCGGACATGCTGGCGCCCGAGGGCTTCGCCGAGACCGCTGAGCTCGAGGACGCCGATCTCGTCATCCTCAATACCTGCCACATCCGCGAGAAGGCCGCGGACAAGGTCTATTCCGAGCTCGGCCGTATCCGCGCGCTCAAAGCCGCTGCCGCGCGCAACGGGCGCCGCGTGACCATTGCCGTTGCGGGCTGCGTCGCCCAGGCCGAAGGTGAGGAGATTATCCGGCGCGCGCCGGCGGTCGATCTCGTCGTCGGCCCGCAAAGCTACCATCGCCTGCCCGGTTTGCTCGCCCGTGCCGAACGTGATGGCGCGGTCGTCGACACCGAATTTCCGGTCGAGGACAAGTTCGACATCCTGAGGGCGCCGAGCCGCGAAGCGACGCGCGCGCGCGGCGTCTGCGCGTTCGTCACCGTGCAGGAAGGCTGCGACAAGTTCTGCACGTTTTGCGTCGTGCCCTACACGCGTGGCGCCGAGGTGTCGCGACCGGTGATGAAGATCGTCGCCGAGGTCGAGCGATTGGCCGACGCCGGCGTGCGCGAAGTCACGCTGATCGGTCAGAACGTCAACGCCTATCACGGCGAAGGACCCGACGGGGCGCCCTGGACGCTTGGTCGATTGCTGGAGCGCGTTGCCGAACTGCCTGGGATCGCACGCCTGCGTTACACCACGAGCCACCCCTGCGACATGGAGGCGAGCCTGATCGCGGCCCATCGCGACCTGCCGAGCCTGATGCCCTACCTGCACCTGCCGGTGCAGTCGGGTTCCGATTACATCCTCGAGCGCATGAATCGCCGCCACACCCGGGCGGATTACCTAAAAGCCATCGCGCGCATGCGCGCCGCGCAGCCAAGGATGGCGTTCTCGTCAGACTTCATCGTCGGCTTCCCCGGCGAGAGCGAGGAGGATTTTCGCGCGACGCTGTCGCTGGTCGAAGAGGTCGGCTATGCCAGCGCCTTCTCCTTCAAATACTCGCCGCGGCCCGGAACGCCAGCCGCGGACATGCCCGATCAGGTACCGGACGCGGTGAAATCCGAGCGGCTCTACCGCCTGCAGGCGGCCATCGACCGCCACCAGGCTGCGTTCAATGCGCGATGCCTCGGCCGTACCTTTGACGTCCTGTTCGAAAAGCCGGGACGCCATCCTGGCCAGATCGTCGGCCGCTCCCCATATCTCCAGCCGGTTCAGGTCATGGCTCCACCAACAATGATCGGCGACATCGCGGCGGTGACGATTAGCGACATCGGCGCCAACAGCCTGTTCGGCACGCGCGTGGACACCTGCATCGACGCGGAACCGATGCTGATGGAGGCCTGAACCGTTGCGCTCATCTCGATCGGACAGCGGATCGTTGGTGTCCTCGCCCACCGCCGGCGACAATTCCGCAACCCAGGTCGTGCTGGCCTTCGACGACAACCGGCTCGCGTCCCTGTTGTTCGGCCAATACGGGCAGAACCTCGCGCTGATCGAGCGTAGGCTCGGCGTGGTCGCCGAGCAGCGCGGCAATCACGTCACCCTGGCGGGCTCGCGCGACGGCGTGGAGCGATCGCGGCGGGTGCTCGAAGGGCTCTACGAGCAGCTCAAGCGCGGCAACGAGCTGGTCTCCGGCGACGTCGAAGGGGCGATCCGCTTGGCGATCGCGCAGGGCTCGCTGTTCGACTACGACCCGGCGACTGCGCGGCCGACTTTCGAGGAGATCAACCTGCGCAAGCGTCCCGTGCGCGCGCGCACCGCGGCGCAGGACGCCTATATTCGCGCGCTGCGCCGCCACGCGCTGGTTTTCGGCACTGGGCCGGCGGGCACCGGCAAAACCTGGCTCGCGGTCGCCCACGCGGTGCAGTTGTTCGAGCGCAAGGAGGTCGATCGCATCATTCTCTCGCGTCCGGCGGTCGAGGCGGGCGAGCGTCTCGGATTCCTCCCCGGCGATATGCGCGAGAAAGTCGATCCGTATCTGCGCCCGATCTACGACGCGCTCTACGATCTGATGGATGCGCGCATCGTCGAACGCACGCTGCAGACCGGCGAGATCGAGATCGCGCCGCTCGCTTTCATGCGCGGGCGCACGCTCTCGAACGCAGTCATCATCCTCGATGAGGCGCAGAATACGACCGCGATGCAGATGAAGATGTTTCTCACGCGACTCGGCGAGAACAGCCGCATGATCGTCACCGGCGATCCGAGCCAGGTCGATCTGCCGCCCGGACAGACCTCCGGCCTCGCGGAAGCGACGCGACTCCTGAGGAACGTCGAGGGAATTGGTCACGTCGTCTACACCGCCGAGGACGTCATCCGGCACGAGCTCGTGGCGCGCATTGTCGACGCCTACGACAAAGCGGCGCTCAAGGCCGCGCGATCGCGCGAGACCAAGGAATGAGCACGCTTGCTTGTTTCATCTTCCCCGCGCGCGGGGAAGGGAGATGACGTTCGTGGTTCGCAAACGGCGCACACGACCGCCAGTGCGCCGACGCCGCCCGCCGCTCAGGGTCGACATCGTGGTCGTATCCCCACTCTGGACGGCGCAGCGCAGCCTCAAGGCGCTGCTGCGCCGGGCGATCGGCGAAGCCGCGTCCATGGTGTCAACAATCCAGGGCGAGCTTGCTATCGTGCTGACCGACGATTCGACGATCCGGGCGCTCAACCGCGATTGGCGTTCCGAAGACGCAACGACCAACGTGCTGTCCTTTCCCGCCAAGGAACCGCGCGATGCGCGTGGGACACCCCGCCTGCTCGGTGATATCGTAATCGCCTACGAGACGACGGAACGTGAAGCGCGCGCCGAGCATAAACCCTTTGCGCATCATCTTGCTCACCTCGCGGTGCATGGATTCCTTCATCTCGCCGGCTACGATCACGCGGCCGAAGACGAGGCGGCTGCAATGGAAAGGCTCGAAACAGCGATCCTTGCCCGGCTGGACGTGCCCAACCCCTACATTGCGCGCAGCGCTATCTAATCTCCATGCCTGAGTCCGACCCACCCAGTTCGAGCGAGCCGAGCGCGACGCGCAATCTGCCCGTGCCGCTACCGCGGCCGGGCCAAGCCGCGCCCGAAAGCGCCGAGAATTGGTTCACGCGGGCGCTGCGGGCGATCTTCCGCTGGAAATCGAGCACCATCCGCGCCGACCTCAGGGATGTGCTCGAAGATGGCGCAGGCGAGACCGGCTTCTCGCCGGCCGAACGCACCATGCTCAAGAACATCCTCGGGCTGCGCGAGCGGCGCGTCTTGGATGTGATGGTGCCGCGCGCCGACATCATCGGCGTGCAGCGCGACATCGCTCTCGGCGAACTCATGAAGGTGTTCGAGAGCGCGGGCCATTCCCGGCTCGTGGTTTATGACGACACCCTCGACGACGCCGCCGGCATGGTCCACATCCGCGACCTTGTCGCGTTCATGACGGTGCGCGCGACCTTGAGCGCAACCGCCAATCGACGCCGCAAAAAGCCGTTTCCCGCCGGCCTCGACCTTAAAGCCATCGATCTGTCGATGCCGCTATCGGCGACGAAAATCATCCGCGAAATTCTGTATGCGCCGCCGTCCATGCCGGTGCTCGACCTGCTCGCCAAGATGCAGACGACCCGTATCCATCTCGCCCTCGTCGTCGATGAATATGGCGGCGCTGACGGCGTCGTTTCGATCGAAGACATCGTCGAG
>JBKOXY010000152.1:0-5182 GCA_046725125.1 Pseudomonadota bacterium
GATGGCCATTCCTTGTGCTCGCCGGTCGCGAGATCGAGCCGCCCCAGATAGCCGCGCGAGAAATCCGCGTACCAGACAGCGTCGTCGGGCGTGAGCGCGAGACGGCGCGGACGCGATGCCGCGTTCGGCAAGGCGTATTCCCTAATCGCCATGGTGCTGGGATCGATGGTCGCGATCTTGTTGACGCCGAACTCGACGAAGACGGGAATGCCCATGGAGTTGATCACCAGGCCATAAGGCCGTGAATTGGGCGTGGGCGAGGTGACGAGCCTGACCTCGCCGGTCTTGGGATCGATGCGTCCCACCATGTTGGCGTTCTGGGCGGTGAACCACACGATGCCGCTGCCGTCGATGGCGATGGTGTGGGGATCCTTCGCCTTCGGATCGGGCATTTTGTATTCGGTGACGTCGCCGGTCTTGGGGTCGAGCTTGCCGACGAGGCTCATGTGGTTGCCGGTAAACCAGATATTGCCGTCCTTGTCCTCGGTGAGGCCGTGCGGACCGGTCTGCGGCGTCTTGAGCGGATATTCGTTGATCGCGCCGGTCTTGGGATCGAGGCGGCCGAGCTTGCCGGACAGTTGCCCGGTGTACCAGATCGCGCCGTCCCTGGTGGCGAGCGGATCGTGCGGGCGCGAGCCCGGCGTCGGCACTTGCCAGAGCTTGATCGCGGCCTCGACCGGGCCGGCGATGACGACCGCGGCGGGGCGCGGCCGCTCGGGAAAATTCTTGATCAGATACTGCGTCAGCGGCTCGACCTCGTCCTTGGGCACGGGCACGTCGAAATTGAGCATCATGCGCATGACAGTGTGCCAGCCCTCGGGTGTGTAGCCCGCGCGCACGCGATTGATGTCGTGGCAGGCGCCGCAAAGGTTGACGAAGGTCTGCTTGCTGGGTCCGTCGGGGAAATCCGCTTGTGCCTGCTGGGCGCTCGCCGGCGGCGCGGCGCATAGCAGAGCCGCTGCGATCAGGGCCGGAAGCGGTGTCCTCGACATGGTTTTCTCCACGGACGGTCGCGCGCAAGCTTACCACAATTCCTTCGAAGCGAGCCGCGCGCCCTCGGCGAGCGAGGCGAGCTTCATCCACACGATCTTGGAGTCGACCTGCAGCCGGCCGGCGAAGGTGCCGAAGCCGCAATCGACACCGGCGATGACGTTCTCGGCTCCCACCACGCGCGCATATTGCACGATGCGGTCCGCCACGAGCTCGGGGTGCTCGACGAAGTTCGAGGTGGAATCGATCACGCCCGGGATGATGATCTTGCCGTCGGGCAGCTGCACGTCCTTCCACACTTTCCATTCGTGGCCGTGGCGGGGGTTCGCGCCGGGGAACGACAGCGCCTGCGGCCGTCCTTTGAGCACGATGTCGACGATGTCCTTCAGCGGCACATCCCTGTGGTGGGGACCCTGGGTCGAGGCCCAGCAAATGTGCATGCGCATGCGCTCGGGCGGAATGTCTTTGACCGCGTGGTTGAGCGCCTCGACGTGGGTGGTGATCACTTTGCGGAACTCCTCGAGGCTCAAATGGGCGAACACCATATGGCGGCTGAGCGCCAGGTCCGGACAGTCGAGCTGCAGCACCAGGCCGGCGTCCACGATGGCGCGGTATTCGCGCGCCATCACGTCGGCGAGCGCGTAGAGATAGGCTTCCTCGCTCGGATAATGCTGGTTCTTGAGGTAACGCGCGATCTGTCCCGGCGACGGCGACGTGAAGAAGACGTCCGCCGCTTCGGCGCCGGCGGTCGCCGCTTTCGCCAGCGCGATGTCGGCCTCGAGCGCCGCAAAGTCCTTCCACTTGACCGGGCCCGAGCAGGCCGGCCGATGTTGGAAAGGCGAGGCGAAATAGGCGAGCATCGCCGAGAGCTCGGGGAAGTCGGGCTCGCCGGTGCCGAGCGGCGGGGAACTCGGGCCATCGAAGCCGGTGAGGCGGTCCTTGACGTGGGTGGTATAATCGCTGCGGCCTTGTTCGCCGTCATTGATGACGTCGAGCCCGCAGGCGACCTGCTTGGCAACGACGTCGGCGACCGCGCGCCGAACCGCCGCCTTGAGCTCGGTCGCTTTGGCTCCGGGATTGTTCTGCTCCTGCAGCATGAGCTCCACCACCTGCGGGGGCCGCGGCAGGCTCCCGGTATGGGTGGTGAGAATGCGCTCGATGCCGCGCTTCATGGGATGTCACTTCTCCTGCGCCCCGCGCAGGTGAGGGGTGTCCGCGGCACTCGCCTTCGCGCGGCTTGTCTAGGCCGCCTTTTTAGGCTGCCTTGGCCTGCGCGCGTTTGAGGAAGTCCGTGAACACCGCGGCCATCTCGCCCTCCTTGGGCGCCCAATCCTCGGGCGGACGAGATCGACGTCGAGGTCACCGGGGAAGAGATCGTGCAGCTCGCTGCCTGCGATCATGCGATGCGCGGCCTCGGCGATGGCGTGGTTGTGAGTCTTGTCGTTGCCGGGGATGATGCAGGTCGGGACCTTGATGGAGTTCAAATCCTTTTCGCTCGCGCCGATGATCGGCAGCTCGGCGCCCGTGGCAAACTGCGCGCGCCAGCGTTCCATGGCGGCGATGAACGTCTTCGGGTCGATCGCCATGAGGACCGCGCGGTTTGCCGGCCGCGCCTCGATGCGTTCCTTGAAGTGATCGAGCTCGCACACGGCGGCCATGCCGCCCTCTTGCGCCGCCTGGATGTATTTGCCGTAGTAATTCTCGGTGAGGCGCGCCGCGGCGAATGGGCCGCCGGTGACGCGCCACAGCAGCAGCGCGCGCACCGCCTGCGGATATTTCAGCGCGAACAGCACCGATAGCCGGCAGCCGGATGAGCCGCCGCCGACGACGGCGGGCAGCGCCTTGAGCTGCGAGAGCAGGTCGTAAAGATCCTCCGCCCACACTTCGTATTCGGAAGTTTCGGCGCCGATCGCGATGTCGGAGAGGCCGCAATTGCGCCGATCATGGATGAGCACGCGGTAGCCGGCATCGGCGACGTGCCGCGCCAGCGACTTCACGTTGTCGAGCGCGCGGCGCCCGCCCGGCGAGAGCGCGACCCAGGGGCCGTTGGTGCCGAGGACTTCGTAATTGATGTTCAATCCGCGCACGTGGGCGATGGGCATCGGTTTCCTCCGCTTTGCATTTGCTGCCAAGTCTATACCGGCAGGGTTCGCCGCGTCTCGGTCGCTGTCGCGGGGCGCGTTGCGTTGGCGAGGGCGGCACGCTGGCTTGACCGCGTGGCGCAAATCGCGCCAATTTGGCCCACGGAGTCCGGGCCATGCGCCGGACATCTCAACGATAACCAATAGACAAACGCGACGGCTCACCTCCATGCGCTACGAGCTCTATTACTGGCCGACGATCCAGGGGCGCGGCGAGTTCGTCCGCCTCGCATTGGAGGAGGCGGGCGCCGACTACATCGACGTGGCGCGTCGTCCCGGCCAGCGCGGCGTTCCCGCGATGATGAAATTCATCGAAGGTGGACGCAGCGCGCGTCCGCCCTTTGCGCCGCCGTTCCTCAAGGCCGGCAAGCTCGTCATCGGCCAGACCGCCAACATCCTGCTTTACCTCGGCGGGCGGCTCGGCCTCGCGCCCCGCGACGAGGCCGGACGGCTGCGGGTGCATCAATTGCAGCTCACCATCACCGACCTTGTGGTGCTGATCCACGACACCCATCACCCGATCACCGGTTATCTCTATTACGAGCAGCAGCGCGCGGCGGCGAAGCTCGCCACGAAATATTTCTGGCGCTATCGCTTGCCGAAATTCCTGCGCTATTTCGAGCGCGTACTCGCCAACAGCGGCGGCCCCTATCTCATCGGCAGCAAGTTCACCTATGCGGACCTCTCGCTGTTCCAGATCGTCGAAGGCCTGCGCTACGCCTTCCCCAGAAGGATGAAGCGGTTCGAGCGCAAGGTGCCGCGCGTCGTCGCGCTGCACGGCCGCGTGGCCAAGCGGCCGCGGATTGCCGCCTACCTCGCCTCGAAGCGGCGCATCCCGTTCAGCCAGTGGGGCATTTACCGCTATTTCAAGGAGCTCGACGGCTAGCCTTCCGGGCGCATGTGCGTGCATCACCCCACGGCGTTGAGCACCTTGCCGCCGGCGGTGACCGGCTTTGCCGCCACCAGCACGAAGGCGATGACGCAAGGCGCCGTGCCCTTGTTCACCCAGTTGTGGATGGTGCCGCGCTGCACCAGCACGTCGCCGGCCTTGAGGTGCACGCTGGTGCCGTCGAGCTCCATGTCGATCTCGCCCGAGATCACGGTCGCGTAGTCGATCGAATCGGTGCGGTGGTTGCGTGGGCTAACTCCGGGGCCGAAGCTCACCACCCGGAACACGGTGCCGTTGGCAAGCGTGGTGCCGACCTTGCGGGTGGAGGTGTCGGCGCCGCCGTCGTTGTCGACCGGGAAGCCTTCGCTCGTCCAGATCACGGCGGCCTCGGCGCCCGGCCGGGTCTGGGCCGCATTCTTGACGCTTTCGTCGATCGACACGGTCGCGCGGCCGTTCTTGTCATGGCCGGTGACGACGCGGCGGACAGTGAGACTCATCGGACGTCCTCCCTCGGTGATCGCATGGCGAGAAATCATTCGCCGGACGGCGGCCCGATTGCAATGGGCTGGGCGACTCGTGCGGCTTCCAATGCCGATGAAATCTGCCTAAAACCGCCGGCAGATGGATCTTGCACGAACCGAAAATCGCCATGAACGCCCCCGCCGCCGTTACCCCGCCGTATAAGCACACCCCGCTGTTCCCGCTCGGCGCCGACACCGCGCCATACCGCAAGCTCACCGCCGATGGCGTGCGCTCGGAGCGCGTGGGCGACCACGATCTCGTCTTCGTCGAACGCGAGGCGCTGCGCGCGCTCGCGGAAGCAGCCTTCACCGATATCAACCACCTGCTGCGGCCGGGGCACCTCAAGCAGCTGCGCGCGATCCTCGACGACCCGCAGGCGAGCGACAACGACAAGTTCGTCGCCTACGATTTCCTCAAGAACGCCAACATCGCGGCGGGCGGTGTGCTCCCCATGTGCCAGGACACCGGCACCGCCATCATCATGGGCAAGAAGGGGCGCCTCATCTTCACCGACGGCGACGACGAGGCGGCGCTCGCCGAAGGCGCGCGCGACGCCTACCTCAAGCGCAATCTGCGCTATTCCCAGCTCGCGCCCATCTCCATGTTCGAGGAGAAAAACACCAAGTCGAACATGCCGGCG
>JBKOXY010000420.1:0-4750 GCA_046725125.1 Pseudomonadota bacterium
TCGTTGGTGGTGTTGGGGTCGAGACCAAGATAGTGCAGCGCCGCCGCCAGGATGTCGTCGGAGGAATCGAGCAAATGCACGCCGCAGTCCTTGAACTTGGCCAAGTTCTCGGGCTTGAAGACGATGTCCCAGCTATCGATCTTGCCGTTCGCCCCAAGCGCGTCACGCGCCTTTTTGACGTTGTAGCCGATGCCGGTCGTGCCCCACATGTAATTGACGGCGTACTGGTTGCCGGGATCGTATACCGCCAGTCGCTCTGAGATCTCCGGCCACATATTGGCGAGGTTCGGCAGAGTGGCCTTATCCAGCTTCTGGAAAACGCCGGCCTTGATCTGGCGCTCGAGAAAATAGGCCGTCGGCACCACCACGTCGTAACCGGATTTGCCGGCCAGGAGCTTCGTCTCGAGCGTGTCGTTGGAATCGAAGGTGTCATAGCGAACCTTGATCCCGGTCTCCTTGCTGAAATCCTCGACGACGGTGGGAGCGATGTAGTCCGACCAATTGTAGACGTTGACGATGCGCTCTTTCGGTTGCGCGGCGGCAGGCGTGATGGTCATGGCTGCGGCTGCAACAAGGGCAAGCCGAATCGGTCGGCGCATGGATCAACTCCTCAAGACCATCGGATGAAAGGGTGGGAAAGGCGTTCTTGGACAGTTCCACCGCAAACCGGCTTGGCTTCGCCGCGGCGCGCTTCAACTCTCGGTCGGCAAACCGACCTCCTTCCAGGCTTTGATGCCCCCGGCGAGATGGGCATCGTAGGGCAGCCCCGCGGCCTGCGCCATCAGCGACGCGGTGACCGACCGGTTGCCCGAGCGGCAGGCGAATACGACCCGCCGGCCCTGGGGATCGGGAATTGCAGCCGGATCGAACTCCGACATCGGAAGATAGAACGCCTCCGGATAGCGCTCGATTTCGGTCTCGTTCGGCTCGCGGACATCGACCAGAAGGACCCTGCCTTCGGCGAGCCCTCGCGCCACCTCCTCCGGCGTCAGATCATGCACGTTCTCTCGGCCAAGCTGAGCGGACATGGGACTTACTCCTCGATTCGGGCGCGGCGTCGCCGCTCACAAGTCACGCGTCACAATCCAAGAATCAAGACCCGCGAGATTTTGCTGCCGGCTAGTGTGCCGATTCCGAAGTTCGCATCATTGTGCCGCAGCCTCATTTGCGAACTTCGGAATCGAAGGACACTAGCAACTTATCGATCTAGTGTGGCTTTGGTTCAGAAGTCCGCATTTCGGACGCGCGCAACAATGATGCGGACTTCTGAACCGCCACACTGGCGTCAGATCGTCACCTGCGTGCCCACTTCCACCACCCGCCCGGTGGGAATCTGAAAATAGTCGGTGGCGTCGTTGGCGATGCGCGTGAGCATGATGAACAGACGATCCTGCCAGCGCGGCATGCCGGAATGGGCGGCCGGCTTGAGCGCGCGCCTCGACAGGAAGAACGAGGTCGACATGATGTCGAACTGCCAACCATGCTTACGGGCGATCGCGAGCGCCCTGGGGACGTTCGGAGTCTCCATGAACCCGAAGCGCAGGGCCACGCGGGCGAAGGTCTCGCCCACCCTCTCGATGCGCACGCGCTCGGCCGGGTCGGCCCGCGGCAGGTCCGCCGTCTCGATCGTCAAAATGACGTTGTATTCGTGCAGCACCTTGTAATGCTTGAGGCTATGCATGAGCGCGGTCGGCGCGGAGTCGGGCGTGCTGGTGAGAAACACGGCGGTGCCCGGCACACGGGTCGGCGGCTTTTTTTCGAGCATGTGTACGAGCTGATCCAGCGAGATTTCCTGGCGTCGGGTCTTCTCGAACAACAGACGGCTGCCGCGCCGCCACGTGTACATAACCACCATCACGAGGCCGCCGAGCGCAAGCGGCACCCAGCCGCCCTCGACCACCTTGAGCAGATTGGCGCCGAGAAAACTCAGATCGATAAACAGGAACGGCGCGATCAGGGCGGCTGCCGCCAGCGGCGACCAGTTCCACACCTTCCAGATCACAACGAACGCCATCATCCCGGTAACGACCATGGTACCGGTGACCGCGATGCCGTAGGCCGAGGCGAGCGCGCTCGAAGAGCGAAACATCAACACCAGAAACAGCACGCCGACCAGCAGAAAGAGATTCACCCGCGGCATATAGATTTGGCCATAGTGCTCTTGTGAGGTGTGGCGAATTTCAAGCCGCGGCAGCAGACCGAGCTGGATCGCCTGCTGGCTCAGCGAATAGGCGCCGGTGATCACGGCCTGGCTCGCAATGACCGTTGCGACCGTGGCCAGCACCACCATCGGCAGCAAGGCCCAGCTGGGATAGAGCAGAAAGAACGGATTTTCGATCGCCTTCGGATCGGCGAGCACCAGTGCGCCCTGGCCGAGATAGTTCATCGCCAGCGAGGGCAGAACCAAACCGATCCACGCGGTCTGGATCGGCTTGCGGCCGAAATGACCGAGGTCGGCATAGAGCGCCTCGGCACCGGTCACGGCGAGGAACACTGCGCCAAGGGTGATCAGCCCAATGATGCCATGCGAGGCCAAGAACTCGACCGCGTAGACCGGATTGAAGGCCAGTAGGACTTCCAAATTGCTGAGAGCGAATATGAGTCCAGGAATAGCGATCGCAATGAACCACAACGCGGTGATCGGTCCGAAGAAAGCTGCAACCTTCGCGGTGCCACGCGATTGAACGGCAAAGAGCGCGACGAGGATCACCACCGTCAGCGGCACGATGTAGGGATCGAAGGCCGGCGTTGCGACCTTGAGGCCTTCGACCGCGGACAGCACCGACAAGGCGGGGGTGATGACGGCATCGCCGTAGAACAGCGCCGCACTGATGATGCCGCAGAGCACGATCGCGCTGGCGCGATTCCCTAGCGCGCGTTGTGCCAGCGCCATGAGCGTGAGCGTTCCCCCCTCGCCCTTGTTGTCCGCCCGCAGCAGGATGAGGACGTATTTCAGCGTGACCACCACGATCAGCGCCCAAAGGATGAGGGAGAGGACGCCGAGCACGGCCGCACGCGTGACCGTTCCGCCGGCCGAGGCCGCGTTCACCGCCTCGCGGAACGCGTAGAGCGGGCTCGTTCCGATGTCGCCATAGACCACGCCGACGCTGCCGATCGTCAGCGCCCAGAACGTTGTGCGGCCGTTCGCTTTCGCCGGAATGGCGCCCCGGCGGTCAGCGGCAACCGTGGTGATGGGAGACGTCATTGTCGCCGTAAATGCTGCGCCGCAATATAACACGGCGGGCCCGCGCTTATAATAGGGCGGTCGGAGGCGGTCCGTTCCCAGCCGTGCTGGGAACGCGGAGCAGCACCCCCAGGGGCAAGGGCGTATGCATCCGCACCTTCAAAATCTATCAATCTTTTCAGTGACTTGCAAGTCCGAGCTACCGCCAGGCGGCTACACCGCAACTTGCGTGCCCACCTCGACCACGCGCCCGGTCGGAATGTGGAAGAAGTCGGTGGCGTCGCTCGCCGATTTGGCCAAGCCGATGAATAGCCGGTCCTGCCAGCGCGGCATGCCGGAACGCGCGGCCGGCTTGAGCGCGCGGCGTGACAGGAAGAACGACGTCGACATGATGTCGAAGTGCCAGCCGTGCTTGCGGGCAACGGCGAGCGCCCTTGGCACATTCGGCGATTCCATGTAGCCGAATTTGAGCGCCATCAGGCTAAAGCGGGGCGACAGCACCGTGATCTTCACCCGCTCGTCGTCCGTCACCCTTGGTGTATCCGTGGTAACGATGGTGAGGATGACGTTGTGCTCGTGCAAAACCTTGTTGTGCTTGAGGTTGTGCAGGAGCGCGGTGGGCGCGAAGTCCGGCTGGCTGGTGAGAAATACCGCCGTCCCCGGCACCATGTGCGGCGGATGCTTTTCCAGGCTCGCCAGCAGGATATTGAGCGGCACTTCGGTGCGCCGCGTTTTATCGGCGAGGATACTGGTGCCCCGGCGCCACGTCAGGATGAGGAGCACCATTGACGCGCCGAATAGGATCGGCGCCCAAGCGCCTTCGAGCAATTTGAGCAGATTGGCCGAGAAGAAGATCACATCGACGAGGACGAGGGGCGCAACGACCACGCCGACCCGCCACAGCGGCCAATGCCAGAACTTCCAGATCACGATGAAGGCGAGGAGACCATCGACCACCATGGTGGTGGCGACTGCGATTCCATACGCCGATGCGAGCGCGCTCGAGGTACGGAACAGGCCGACCAGCAGCAAAACGCCGACCAGCAGCGCGCCGGTGACGCGCGGGATATAAATTTGCCCCGCCTGTGACGCCGAGGTGTGCATGATGGCAAGCCGCGGCAACAGCCCGAGCTGAATGGCCTGACGCACCAGCGAATAGGCGCCGGTGATCACGGCTTGGCTCGCGATGACCGTCGCCGCAGTCGCGAGCGCGACCATGGGCAGCAGCAAGGTCTCGGGCACGAGCCGATAGAACGGGTTTTCGATCGCCGTAGGGTCGGCGAGCACCTTGGCGCCTTGGCCGAAATAGTTGAGCAGCAGCGCCGGCAGCACAAGACCGAACCAAGCGGTCTGGATCGATTTGCGCCCGAAATGGCCGAGGTCGGCATAAAGCGCCTCTGCGCCGGTGACCACGAGGAAAACCAGACCGAGCGTCGCCAGCCCGATATGTCCGTGGCCGTAGAGAAACGTCACCGCGTAGACCGGATTGGCGGCGGCGAGCACGCCCGGATCATCGTGAATGTGGAGAAGCCCGGCTACCGCAATGGCGACGAACCAGATCACCAT
>JBKOXY010000268.1:0-3568 GCA_046725125.1 Pseudomonadota bacterium
GGCACGCGGCCGATCAGCTGCTCGAGCGCGACGCGTGCGCGTGGACCCGAAATGCGAACGACCGCGATCGCCGCCGGCGGCCGGCCGGAGGAGAGGGCGAAGATGGTGTCGCGGTCGCTGGCCATTGTTCGTATTCGGATCGTCCGTAGGTTGCGAGCGCGGGAGCGCCGAACTAGGTTACATGGAGCCGCAGCCGACCATCCACCGATGATTGTTGGGTTCACGCACTGAACCAACGACGCTGTCCGGCATTGTGATCGAATGTCGACCGATACCGCCGTTACGTCCCACGAAAACCGTCTCGCCCGCGAGACCAGCCCCTATCTGCTCCAGCACAAGCACAACCCCGTCGACTGGTGGCCGTGGGGAACCGAGGCGCTCGCCGAGGCAAAGCGCGCCAACAAGCCGATCTTGCTTTCGGTCGGCTACGCCGCCTGCCATTGGTGTCACGTCATGGCGCACGAGAGCTTCGAGGACGCGGCAACCGCGCAGGTGATGAACGATCTCTTTGTCAACATCAAAGTGGATCGCGAGGAACGCCCCGACATCGATCAGATCTACATGTCGGCGCTGCATCACCTCGGCGAGCACGGCGGTTGGCCGCTCACGATGTTTCTCACCCCCAACGGCGAGCCGTTCTGGGGCGGCACCTATTTTCCCAAGACCTCGCGCTATGGAAAGCCCGCCTTCGTCGACCTGTTGCGCGAGGTTGAGCGCGTTTTCCGCCAGGACCCGCAAAGCGTGGAGCAAAACCGCAGCGCGCTGATGGCGCGTCTTGCGGAAAGCGCGCGGCCCAAAGGGCGGGTCGTGATCGCCGCGCCCGAACTCGACCGCGCGGCCAGTCAGATTGCCGGCATGATCGATCCGGTCAACGGTGGCATGCGCGGGGCACCGAAATTCCCGCAGCCGATGATGCTCGAGTTTCTGTGGCGCGCCGGGGGGCGCCTGAACGACAGGCGCTATTTCGGTGCGGTCGAACTCACGCTGACCCGCATTTGCGACGGCGGCATCTACGATCACCTCGGCGGCGGCTTCTCGCGCTATTCGGTCGACGAGCGCTGGCTGGTGCCGCATTTCGAGAAGATGCTTTACGACAACGCGCTCCTGCTCGAACTGCTTGCGCTCGCATACCAGCGCTCGGCCAATGAGCTATTCCGCCGCCGCGCGCGGGAGACGGTCGCTTGGCTGGCGCGCGAAATGACGACGGGGGAAGGGGCGTTCTGCGCCTCGCTCGACGCCGACTCCGAAGGCGAGGAGGGCAAATTCTATGTCTGGTCGCTGCCCGAGATCACGACGGTCCTGGGCAATGACGATGCCGCCGTCTTTGCTGCGCACTACGACGTGACCGCCGGGGGCAACTTTGAAGGTCACAATATTCTTAATCATCTCAAGCACTTACCGCGCAGCATGGAGGACGAGAAAAAGCTCGCGGCGATGCGCGAGACGTTGCTGACCGCACGCGGCAGACGGGCGCGCCCCGGCCTCGACGACAAGGTGCTGGCGGACTGGAACGGCCTGATGATTGCCGCGCTCGTCAATGCCGGCCTCGCGTTCGAGGAACCGCGCTGGCTCGAAATGGCCGCGCGCGCGTTCCTGTTCGTCGACGCCAAGATGGCCCATGGCGACCGGCTCGGCCATTCCTGGCGCGCGGGCAAGCTTCTCGTTCCCGGCCTCGCCTCCGATCATGCTGCCATGATCCGGGCGGCGCTGGCGCTGCACGAGGCGACCGGCGAGCATGCCCATCTCGAGCGGGCACTTGCCTGGCAGGGAACGCTCGATCGCCACTACGCCAATCCCGACAACGGCGGCTATTTCCTCACCGCCGACGACGCCGCTGGCCTGGTGGTGCGGCCCAACGCCACCACCGATGATGCGACGCCGAACCCCAATGCCGTGGCGGCGCAGAACCTGATCCGCCTCGCGGTCTTTACCGGTCAGCACGCTTGGCGCGACAAGGCCGATCGGCTGTTCGAGGGGATTGCTGCCAGCGCGGGCGAAAATCTCTTTGCGCATCTCGCATTGCTCAACGCCCTTGATCTGCGCTTGCGCGCGGCCGAGATCGTCGTGGCAGGGGACGGAGCGCGCGCGAACGATCTCCTCGCCGCCGCCCGCAAGCTCCCCTTCCTCGACCGCATCGTGCTGCGCGCTTCCCCGGCGTTGCCGGCCTCGCATCCCGCCCAAGAGAAAATCAAGGCGACGACGCAGAGCGCAGCCTTCATCTGCGTCGGCGAAACCTGCTCGCTACCAGTAACTGAGCCCGACGCCATTGCCGCAGCTGTCACCGCGACACGCCACTGATCACGCGTTCATCGACTCGAAGAAGTCGGCATTGTTCTTGGTGTTGCGCAGCTTGTCGAGCAGGAAGTCGATCGCATCCATCGTGCCCATCGGATTCAAGATGCGGCGCAGGATGTACATCTTCTTGAGCTGATCGGGCGGCACCAGCAGCTCTTCCTTGCGCGTGCCGGAGCGCGTGATGTCCATCGCCGGGAAGGTGCGTTTGTCCGCCACCTTGCGATCGAGAATGATTTCGGAATTGCCGGTGCCCTTGAACTCTTCGAAGATCACCTCGTCCATGCGGCTGCCGGTGTCGATCAGCGCGGTGGCGATGATGGTGAGCGAACCGCCTTCCTCGATGTTGCGCGCGGCACCGAAGAAGCGCTTCGGCCGCTGCAGCGCGTTGGCATCGACGCCGCCGGTGAGCACCTTGCCCGACGATGGCACCACGGTGTTGTAGGCGCGTCCCAAGCGCGTGATCGAATCCAGCAGGATGACCACGTCGCGGCTGTGCTCGACCAAACGCTTGGCCTTCTCGATCACCATCTCGGCCACCTGGACGTGACGCGATGCCGGTTCGTCGAAGGTCGAGGACACGACCTCGCCCTTCACCGAGCGCTGCATGTCGGTCACCTCCTCGGGCCGTTCGTCGATGAGCAGCACGATGAGATAGCATTCCGGATGATTGGCGGTGATGGCATGCGCAATGTTCTGCAACAGCACCGTCTTGCCCGTGCGTGGCGGTGACACGATGAGCGCGCGTTGACCCTTGCCGATCGGTGCGACGATATCGATGACGCGCGGGGAGAGATCCTTCTTGGTCGGATCCTCGTGTTCCATCCGCAACCGCTCCTCGGGATAGAGCGGGGTGAGATTGTCGAAGTTGACTTTGTGGCGCGCCTTCTCCGGGTCCTCAAAATTGATGGTATTGACCTTGAGCAGCGCGAAATAGCGTTCGCCTTCCTTGGGCGAACGGATGTGACCATCGATGGTGTCGCCGGTGCGCAGCCCGAAGCGGCGGATCTGCGAGGGCGAGACGTAGATGTCGTCCGGACCGGGCAGGTAATTCGCTTCCGGCGAGCGCAGGAAGCCGAAGCCGTCGGAGAGCACCTCGACCACGCCTTCGCCGATGATGTCGGTCTCACGCATAGAGAGCTGTTTGAGAATGCCGAACATCAGCTCTTGCTTGCGCATGGTGCTGGCGTTTTCGACCTCGAGCTCCTCGGCGAACGAGACAAGCTCGGCCGGTGTTTTGGCCTTGAGGTCTTGGAGTTTCATTTCCCGCATACGG
>JBKOXY010000103.1:0-4424 GCA_046725125.1 Pseudomonadota bacterium
TCAAAAGGGCGGCGCGCTCGCGCGGCGTGAGTACGCGCGGCACGGAGAGCGGAGCGTTATCGTCGAAGAACGGGGTCGGCCGACCGAGCCCGCGCAACCACCAGCCGAGAATCCTTGATGCGCGGAGGGCGAAGATGCTGAACGAGGGCGGCGCAGGCGCGTTCGGCGGGAGCGGCCCGAGGGCGGAGCGCTCGTAGATTCGGCAAAGAGGCGGGCCGAGCGCCTCATCTCGAGAACGGCCGTCAGCCTCGTGGCTCATGAAAGAATGAATGAGACCGACAACCGGAAAGCGCGGGCCGGCAGTATTGCCGATCGGGGTCCGGCAACAATCAGTGTACCAGCGGAAGACCTTGTTGGAGAAGCGCAGGCAGCGCACAGCGTCCGTCCCCGCGTCAAGCTTCACGCGACCCGTTGGCATCTGGAAGATGTCTGTTCCGCCCGCTGCGTCGAGCACGTCCGGCCGCTCGAGGAAGCGCGCGAACGCCTGGCAGTCCTGGCAGTAGCAGACGAAGCGGAAGCCGGCGTCCGGCGGAACTTCGCTGGCGACGCCGCGCACGCGACCGCACCGGCAGCGCAGCGGAAGGTCATTGCGGTCCAGATGCGGCGTTCGCGTATACACGAGGTCTGCAAACCGGCATCATCCCGTCGATGCCTGCGCCTGCGGCGCCGCCGGCTTCCCCAGCCAATGGTTGAGGAACGCGGCGAGCCAGGCCCTCCCGGCGGGATCGTAGACCGCGCGATCGGCGAAATGCGCGCCGCGCGGCTTGGCGTTCGGCAACAACATGCGTTCATGGCCGCGCGTGGTCCACCGGCACATCATGGCGTGGGTCACGTCGGGATGAAATTGCAGCGCAAAGGCGGCGCCGTCGTAACGGAAGGCCTGCACCGGAAACGAGTCGCCCTCCGCAAGCAGTTCGGCGCCGAGCGGGAGGTCGAAGCCCTCGCGATGCCACTGATAGACCTGCTCCGGCCAGGGATCGCATACCGTGCGGCCGATATCGGTCGGCCGGATCGGGTAATAGCCGACCTCGGCGTGGCCGTCGGGATGCCGGTAGACGCGGCTGCCGAGATGATGCGCCAGCATCTGGGCGCCCAGACAGATGCCGAGAAACGGCTTCTTCTCCTTGAGCGGCACACTCAGCCAATCGATCTCGCGACGGATGAAGTCGGTGGTGTCGTTCGCGCTCATGGGGCCGCCGAACGTGATGGCGCCGGCATGGCCGACCATGGTCTCGGGCAGCCGATCGCCGAAGCGCGGGCGCCGCACGTCGAGCGGATGGCCGCGCTGGCGCAATGCGTGGCCGATGCGTCCGGGGGTCGACGTCTCCTGGTGCAGCACGATCAGAATCGGATGGAGCATAGGACAGTCACGGCGAGGACAGCGTGAAACCCTCAATACCCGCTCGACTTGGATTTTCAAGACGCATCGCGCACACCCGCCATGCAGCGAGGCATCGCCCAGATCTCATCGCGTCGGGGCCGAGGCCTCTCTTGCGCTCATTCCCGCGCAAGCGAGGGGATATTGCGTTGCGTTGCATTGCACGCAAGCGGAGGGTCTAGCGGCGGCCTCGCTGTTGGCGATCGATGAGATCGAGCAACAGTCCGCGCGGCGCAAAGCGGGTCAGCGTCGTCATCACGCTATTAGCAAAGCCCGGAACGACCACGCGGCGGCCCTCCTTCAGACCGCGATAGCCGTCTCTCGCCACCTGCTCGGCGGAGCGCGTGAGAATGCGCGGAAAAGCGTCGGCGGCGAGGCCCGCGCGCGCCTGAAACTCGGTCGGCACCGGACCCGGGCAAAGCACGGTCACCCGCACGCCCTTGGGCTTGAGCTCGCGGTGCAGCGCCTCGCTGAACGAGAGCACATAGGCCTTGCTGGCGTAATAGACCGCCATGCCGGGGCCGGGCATGAAGGCCGCAATCGACGCCACGTTGAGAATGCCGCCCTTGCGGCGTTTGAGACTGTCGATGAAGGCGAGCGAGAGGTCGGTGAGCGCGCGCACGTCGAGGTCGATCATCGCGAGCTGCTCGGCGCGGTCGAGCGTGTCCGCGGCTCCGAGAAGGCCGAAGCCTGCGTTGTTGATGACCACGTCAGGCTCGAGGCCGAGCCGGTCGAGCGCCTCGGCGATGGCTTGCGTGGCATCCGCGCGCGCGACGTCGGCCGGCAGAACGGTCGGCCGGCTCGCGCCCTTCGCCGCAATGGCGTCCGCCAGCGCGGCGAGCGCCTGTTCGCGCCGAGCGATCAGGACGAGTTCGTGGCCGTTGGCGGCAAACTCGTGGGCGAGCGCGGCGCCGATTCCCGAAGACGCGCCGGTGATCAAGGTGACGGGGCGTTTCTCCTGGGTCACGTCGGGGCGCTCCCGCGGCGGCTCGCCACGCGCTGGCCCAATTCAATGCGCTCCCGCGTCGAAATGCCGAGGAGGTCGGCGACCCGCCAGATCAGGTTGTTCTCGAAGTCGTCGACGCGGCCGTCCGCATAGGCGATCTCCCACATCATTTCGACCACACGTCGGCGGCCATCCTCGTCGAGCGAGCGATTGATCGCCCTGGTGAAATGATAAAGATCGATCGCCTCGTGCTCGGCCTCGGTCGCCTCGCCCACCAATTCGTCCGTCGTCGCCTCGTCGAGGCCGAATTGCTGCTTGATGACGGCGTGCAGCTGGTCGCGCTCGAGGTCGGAAATGTCGCCGTCGATGGCGGCGGCATGCACAAGCAGCGCGGCCGCCGCCAGGCGATAGTCGTCGTGCTCGAAGCGGATCGGATGCGCGCCGCCTTCCGACGCCTCGGACAGAAATCTGCGAAAACTATCGAACATGCCACCGTGAGCCGTAGGACCGCGCCACGTTGCACGTCGCTCTTGCAGAGTCTAGAGGCGGGCGCCGGTTGCATAGATCGTGCAACATCCGCTCGTCCCCGCGAAAGCGGGGACCCAGATCACGAATCGCAAGCAGGCGGCTCTGGATTCCCGCTTGCGCGGGAATGAACGGAGGAGGTGCGTCAATTAGAGCGGAATTTGCTCTAGGGGCGGCGGGCTGACCTTCACCCGAATTGAATGAGGTCGGCGTGAGCCTACTGGGTGGCCTTGCTCTTGCGCAGGCTCGCCTCGACCGTTTCGAGATTGTTCTTGATGTAGGTGTTGCCGGGGTCGCGGGCCTGCGCCTCCAGCAGCGTCTCGCGGGCGCGGCGCGGGTCGCCGCGCAGCATATAGGAGTAGCCCCGATTGTTGAGGATCTCCGCCGTGGGGCCTGCGATCTTGGTGGCCTGGTCGTAGGCGCGATCGGCGAGATCGAAGCGGCGCTGGCGGTCGTACGACGCCGCTAGCCCGATCCACGACTCGAGGTCGCGCGGATGCAGCTCGACCGCGCGGCGGAAATGACGTTCGGCCAGGCTGAAATTGCCGGCCTGGAAGTGTTTCTTGCCGAGGCTGAGATCGTCCGCGGGCGCGGCCTTCGCCGCGGTCGCGGCCGGCGGGTCGCGCGGGGTCGGCCGTACGCTGCCGGTCGTGGCCGGATCGTCCTGGGCCGCGGCGCCCGTGTCGGCCTTCGACTGGAACAGATCGCCGAGCCTCGTCGAGCTCTCGCAGCCGTTGAGCCATAACAGGCACGCGACCGTCGCGAGGAGGACTCGAGCAGCTCTCGCTCCCATTGGTGTGTTCCCCCGGCGGCCAAGCATCGGGTTGCGCCCGCCCAGGCGAAAACACCCAAACGCTGCGGCCGTCACAACAAACCGGTGACTTCAAGCTAGGTGACGATGGTTAAGAATCCCTCGCCAGTTCGCGGCGGCGCAGCGGTCCTGCGCCGCGCGGGGCTGGGCGGCGAGCATGCGCGTGCGGCCGGACGCCGCGGTTTCACCGGGAAAAACGTGCGGTCAACAACGCGCGAGCGCGGTTGATCGCACTGTGGCCATGCGGCAACATGCGCATGAGCCTGCGGGGCATGGTGAATAAAGCGTATCCGCCTCGTCTTCGAGGCGCAGGAGGAAACGGAGGAACATCGATGTCGAAGCCACGGATCAGTTACGTCGACCCCGCCAAGGTCGAGGACGCGGCCATGCGCGCGGAGTTCGACCGCTGCGCCCGCGAAGGCACGCCGCGTCCGGAAAGCCAGGCGATCCGCGCCCATGTGCCCGCCGTGTTCTGGTCCTTCGCCAATTCGTGGCGCGATGTGTTCAAGAACGGCGTCGCCGACCACGGCATCAAGGAACTCTGCCGCATCTACGTCTCGCGTTCGGTGCTGTGCGAGTTCTGCGGCAACCAGCGCTCGATCAAGGCGGCGAAGCAAGGCATAGTCGAGGACGACTACCGCGATCTCATCAACTTCGAGAGCTCGAGCCGCTACGACGAGCGGCAGAAGGCGGCGCTATCCTATGCCGAGGCGATCACCTGGGATCTGCCGGTCGACGACAAGTTCTGGGCGCGGCTGCACAAG
>JBKOXY010000283.1:0-2124 GCA_046725125.1 Pseudomonadota bacterium
ATTGAGGGAGGCGGTTCAGAGAGCCGCAAAAGTAGCCGTTGTCCTCGACCCCGCGCATCCGGCTCACGTAGTGGAGTAGAAGCATACTCGGGTAGCGGCCCAAGCGTTGGGAATGGTTGTCTATCCCATCGAGGTACGTACCGCCAACGAGATAGACGCGGGATTCGCCAAGATGCTTCAAGATCGGGTGATCGCCGCGATCGTCTTCCAAGGGTTCATCTTTTCGGACAATGTTGAACGCATTCTGCAGTTGGCAACACGGCAGCGCATCGCGATCATGTCCTCCATGAAAGATTATGTGTTCAAAGGAGGGCTCATGTATTTCGGCCCCGATACCCTCGCGATGTGGAGACTTACCGCCGTCTTTGTCAACAAGATTCTGAAAGGCACCAAGCCCGCCGAACTTCCCGTCGAGCAGCCGACGAAGGTTGAGCTGGTCATCAACCTCAAGACCGCCAAGGCCCTCGGCCTGACGATCCCGCCGTCGCTGCTGGGGCGGGCGTACGAAGTGATCCATCCATGAGAACGGTCGTTGGGTCAACGGGCTGTTTGGCCGCCGATCTCCTTTTTAGAGCCGCGATGGGAGGAAAGGCAGTTGCACAATTGCCTCAGGATCGATGATCGGGGGAGAGGCAATACCCTGATAACCGTTTTTGCGTGTGACGACGGGTCCCGAGAAGTCGATGTCCCCGGCGGCAAGCGTCCACCAGCCATCCATTCGCGCACGAGGCGCATGATGTCGTGTTCGATCTCGACGACCTGCGGTCGTCGAAGAGGGGCGGCCCAATCAGTAGGCGGTCATGACAGACCATGAATCACTCCGAGCACGCCCGCACTGGAACGAGTGCCGTGGGAGAATCGCGTCAGGCCGCCACCTCCTTAGGCCGAGGCCGGGGCCGGCCGGCCCCGGCGACGGAACTCGGCATAGTCGATCTGATCGCGCAGCATAATGAACAGCCGCACGAGGAGCTTGCGGGCGACGGCGACTTTGGCTTTGGGACGCCCGCGGCGATGCACGAGCGTGAAGTAGGTCCGCTTGAGGTCGACATCCATGCGCGCGGCATGCGCGGCAGCCTGGCCAAGGGCGAAGCGGAGCAGCGTGCTGCCCTGCTTGGTGATGTGGCCGAGGTGATGTTTATCGGCGGAGGCGTTGAGGGCCGGGGCCAAGCCGACGTAGCTGACCACGTGCTTGCTGTCGTGGAAGCGGGCCACGGGCCCCAACACGACGACGGTGGCCAGCGCCGTCAGGGCCCCGACGCCGGGGTGGGTAATCAGGCGCGGGGCGTCGGGGTGGGCGAGGGCCGCGGCGGTGATGGCGGCGTCCAGCTCCCGGATCTGGGTATTGAGGCCCGCGAGCAGCGCGAGGCTTTGATCCCGGCGCTGCGCGGTGTGCGGGGGGAGGGCGAGGGCGTGCAGTTGGGCGAGGCCGGCCTGACGGAGGAGCTTGGAGCCGCGGGCGAGTCGGTAGTTCAGGGCGATGGCGTGCAGGCCATTCTTGACCATGGTGCGGATGCGGACGAGGCGCATACGGTGCGCGAGGAGTGCCCGCAGATCGCGGGTGGCGGGGTCCGGCACCCAGATGGTGGGGAAGCGATCGTGGCGCAGCAGGTCGAGGATATGCAGGGCGTCGCGGCGATCGGTCTTTGTCTTGCGCACGACCATGGCGCGAATCTTCGCGGCATCGCCGACCAGCACCGTGTGCCCCAGGCGCTGCATGAGGGTGTGAAACCAGACGGCGTAGCCCGTGCTCTCAATCCCGATCGTCACTGGTCCAGGCAACGCCGCATAGAACTCTTCGATCGCATTCCCGTCGTGGGCGAGCTGGCGCTCGCTCACCTCCCCCGTGCGAGTGTCCAGCACGGCCACCTGCTGCATGCGCGTGTGCAGGTCGCATCCCACGAATGTCATGGCGTCGGCCTCCTTTCGGAGAGCGCTGTCGCCCATGGCGAGCATAGCAACAGCGCGAGACCGTTCTCATGACATCAGTAGCTAGAGCGCCGCGTAGACCAGGTCGATCAAGCGGCGGACGTGTTTGTGCTGCCAGCCGCTGCGCCCCTGGTTCATGGCGTAGGCGAAGGCGACCCGCGCGTCCGGATCGGCGAAGCCGAGCGAGCCGCCAGCGCC
>JBKOXY010000059.1:0-7581 GCA_046725125.1 Pseudomonadota bacterium
GGTGGGCGAAAGCGATGCGCTCGGCTTCGTAACTGTCCAGCAGCGCGTCGGGCGCGCGGCCCGCAAGAACCGTCTTCAATTTCCAGGCGAGATTGATCGCATCGCCGATGCCAGTATTCATACCCTGTCCGCCGGCGGGGCTATGGATGTGCGCGGCGTCGCCGAGCAGGAAGGCGCGGCCCTTCCGGAAATTCTTCGTCACGCGGTGGTGGACGCGATAGGTCGAGAACCAGTTGACCTTCTCGACCTCGATCTTGAGGTTGTCGATGATCCGCCGGCTGACATCCTCGAACTTGAGCGTATCAGCATGCTTGGCGCGTTCGCCTCGCACCGTGCCGATCAAGCGCGCACGTCCTTTTCCGGCTAGCGGAAATACCGCGAGGAAGTCGGCCTCTTCGAGATCGACATGGAGTTCGCCGTCGACGGCTGGGCCGGAGGCTTGGACATCCGCGACATAGAACAGGTGCTCGTAGGTGCCACCCGGATATCCTGTGCCCATTGTCTCGCGCACGATCGAGTGCGCGCCGTCGCATCCGGCGATGTAGGCTGCCTCGCATGTCTCTTCCCGGCCGTCGGGTCGGCGCAGACGCGCGACGACGCGGCTGCCTTCATCACGGTAGCCGAGGAGTTCGGTGCGCCGCTCGACCGAGACGCCTAGCTTTTCGAGCGTTGCAATCAATAAGCGCTCATGCTCATCCTGCGGAAAGATTTGTAAGAAAGCGTAGGGAGTTAAATCCGAGCCGATCTCCGCGAAAGAAACGCGCGCCTGGGGTTCGCCCTTGACCCAGAGCCGAACGGCTGGGACCTTGTGACCGCGCGCGACAACGAGATCGGCGAGGTCGAGCTGGCGGTAGAGTTCAAGCGTGCGCGCGTGGACGGCGAGCGCGCGCGACGTCGTGCCGGGCTCGGCAGTCTTGTCAATGATGCGCAGCTTCACTCCGAGCTTGGTCAGCCAAAGCGCGAGGATGAGACCGGTGGGCCCGGCGCCGATAACCAGGACATCGCTCCGCGGCATGTCTTGCTCCATTACGACGTGTTCACCACGCTGCGTCGCAAGCTTTTCAAGATCAGGCGGGGAACTCCCAGCCTGCTTCTGCTGAACTCAACGTCCCAAAATACGTGGCGTTCCCCTTCCCCGCCGCTGCATCCCTGACACGAAGGTGGCGCAGGCCATCTCCCCCTCGTCAAGCGATGAGGTAGATCGGGCTCGACCAGGCCTGATGGCCGTCGCTCTGCGTCACGCGCACATAGACCGGAAGATCGGCGCCGCCCGGGAACGTCACGACGTGATCGACGGAAAGGCGCCGGCTCCAGTCCTGCTCGGGCAGACGATAGACGCTGAGCCGCCGGCCGAGGCCGCCGCCGTCGAAGACAACCGTATCGTCGTCAAGCGTCGTGAGATCGACCTCGCCGCAGACGACGTTGGTGTCGAGCGTAAGCGTGCCGCGCCTCGCCTCGCCGAGCCAGATGTCGATGCCGGCGAGATTTCCGGTCGTCACCGAAGTCCAAGCCAGCGTGGTGCCGGCTGAGGTTTCCTGCACGTTTCGTTCCGGGTTGAGGAAATTCACCGGCGCGAAACGCGCAAAGCGGTTGTCCGCGAGCCTCAGTTTTCCCTGCCACATGGTCTCGCGGCCGGGTCCGCGGTACTCCGCGCCTTGCCAGGTGACGCGCACGCGGCGGCCGAGATCGGCGGCCGTGAACGGACGAGCGGTTTGCACGACCTTGGCGCCGTGCAGCACGTCGAGGCGTTCGATCGGCGCGGTGCCGATGACCTCGGCGGCAAGCCGCATCGGTACCGTGCCGGGGCGGATGATGTCGCCCATCGACGCTTCGCGCACCGCGAATTCTTTCCCGCGCGCGAGCTGCGGGTCCTCGGTAAACCCCGTGACCGGTTGGTCGAACGTGGCGCGCAGATCGAGGAACAGGCGCGTGCCGGTGGTGCCGTAATGGCGCCGCCGGCGCAGCGCCTCGAACAAGGCGTCACGCGTCAGTTCGGGCATGAAATAGCAGGTCAATCCGCCGATCGCGCCGAAGGTCGAGGCGCCGGGTTTGGTGGCGCCCGGGCGTCCCTTGTGATCGTCGCTGTGGCACACTACGCCCACGCGGTAGCCCTTTTCGAAGGCGTCGTGCAGGAGCCATTCGAAGGTGCCCCAGGTCGAGTGCACCTCCACGCTGCGCTCGAGCCGCCCGTCGTGGGCGCATTTGATATCCGCGTAGCGCCCGCCCACATGGGCGATGACCACCGCGTCCTCGCCTGCAAGCGCGCGAAAGAGTTCGTCGGCCGTGTAGACGGCTCTGCTCGAGGTCTGCCCTTCGACCAGGATGTGCGACGAGCGCAGGATTGGGCGGCCTTCGCGCCGGAAGAAGATATTGCGGTCGCCGCCCATGCCGGTGTTGCCCGACCACTCGTAGCCTGGCAGGCACACGAATCGGCCCGGCACGTCGAACGTCGCGGTCAATCGATTGAGCTCGGCCCAGAACGCGTCCGTGATCTGAAAATCGTTGCCCTGGTGGCCGACCATGTCGATGAATGCCAAATCGCGCGCATAGCGGAAATAGCTTTCCGCCGAGCCCATGCCGATGGTTTCGCCACTCTGCCCGTGCAGGTCGCCCCAGTAGCGCCGCAGCGGCGCGGCCGCGACGACTCGCAGCGGATTGGCGCGGGCGAGTTCCTCGCCGTTCGCCACGAGCCGCAGGTCGAGATCGCCGGCTGCGTCGGCGATGAGGTTGTCCAGCACGCGCGGACCGTCGCCGCGCTTGATCGCGACGCTTTGCGGCAATCCGCGGATCGGATGCGACGGCACGAGCGCGAGCGTCTGCTCGGCCTCCCCGGTCGGATTGCCCCACGCATCCTCGGCGACGATGGCCAAGCGAAACGGCTCGCCGACGACCGCGAGCGAGGGCCAGATCGCCTTCCAGTGCGCGGCCGGTCCTGCCACCAGCGCAAACGCCGGCTGCTCCGGCAGCTCGGTGAATTCATAGGTCGCAAACGCATCGATCGACGTCTTGAGCTCGACGCGCGCTTCGCAATTGGTCTGCAGCCGGTATCCGGGCGAGCCTTGCCGGCGGTCGCCCATGCGCACGGTCAGCGTATCGCCGGCGCGCAGATAGCCGCGGCCGACGCGGATCAGCAGCGTGTTCGCGTAGGGCCGGATGTTGAGACGGTCGAACCAGACGTCGAGCTTGGCGCCGTTGCTGGCCTCGACCGTGGTGAAGTTCGGCGCGGCGGGCTTGTCGAACTGCGGCTTGCTCATGTCGGAGGTCGTGCGCCACGAGATTTTGACCATTCCGGTATCGTCGATGCCGAACGTGCCGGCGGTGTAGGTCAAGGTCAGCTCGGCGTACGCGCCGGCGACAAAGGGCCCGGATGGCGTGAGCCGAATCGAGCCCATGTGCTCGGGGAGATAGGTGGAGAATGGCATGATGGGACCTCGATCGCGGCGTCACTGCTGGCGGGAGAGGAGAACGACCGGTAGGATAGTCGACGAGCCATACGGAGAGCGGGATCATTTTCCAATGGTGAAGTTGCGCTTTGTCGTCGCGTTCCTGGCTATCCTCGTCGCCATCCCGACCGCGAAGGCGCAGGAGTGGCCGAACCGGCCAGTTCGCTTCATCGTGCCGTTCCCCGCAGGGGGCTCGACCGACGTGGGCGCCCGCCTCGTCGGTGAGTATCTGTCGCGCAGCCTGCGTCAGCAAATCGTGGTCGAGAACAAGTCCGGCGCCAACGGCAACATCGGCATCGAGACCGCTGCCAAGAGCCCAGCCGATGGCTACACGGTCCTGGTTGTCACCGATGCCCTGAGCAGCAATCCGCACGTCTACAAGATGAATATCGATCCGCTGAAGGAATTGGCGCCGGTCATCCAGCTCTCCCGTCAGCCCATGGTGCTGGCGGCGCATCCCTCTCTGGGCGTTGCCTCGCTTGCCGAGTTGATCGCTCTCGCTCGGCAGCAGCCGGGGCTGCGTTACGCGACCGGAAGCGGAGTAGGCGCCCAGCACATGGTGGCGCAATGGTTCGCATCGATCGCCGGCATCAAGCTCGAGCAGGTGCCCTATCGCGGCGGCGCGCCGGCGATCAACGATCTCATCGCCGGGCACGTGAAACTCGGATCGCTCGGATCGACGCCGCTGATCCCGCACTACAAGGCCGGCACGCTGCGGCTGCTCGCACAATCGACCGAGAAGCGTTCGCCGAGCCTGCCGGACGTGCCGACTTATCAAGAAGCAGGGATCAAGGGGCTGGTGCTCGATCAATGGGTCGGCGTGTTCGTGCCGGTGGGAACGCCGCCGGCGATCGGCGTGCGCCTCAACCGTGAGATTAACGAGGCGCTCGCCGAAGCGGCTATCCGCGACGGCTTCCTGCAATCCGCCCAGGAGCCGGTCGGCGGCCGCACCGACGCATTCGCGCAACTCGTTCACGGCGATTTCGCCACCTACGCACGCCTGGTGAAGGAGCTCAACATCAAAGCCGATTGAAGCACGATGATAGATGAACCTAGGATGTGCCCCGTTCGCTGAAGGACTGTTGAATATGCAAATTCCTGGACTGACGAGTTTCGAACGTCGTCACCAGCGACTCATTTCGCACCGTCGTTTCGCCGATCGCATGCTGAAAGCGATCGCACTGTGGTGCCTATTTGCCGTTGGCGGTTTGGCGATCGGAATGGCTGGCTATGCCGCATTCGAGGGCATGTCGCTTGCAGATGCGTACGTCAATGCGGCGATGATTCTGGCCGGCATGGGACCAATGGGCGAGCTGAAGACCACGGCTGGAAAGGTCTTTGCCGGATCCTACGCGATCTTCTCGGGTCTCTTGCTTATCATCGCGACCGGCTTCGTATTGGCTCCGATCTTCCACCGCGTATTGCACCATTTCCATGTGGAGACCCATGAGCAGGATTAATCCGAATACTCGGGACATCGGGATCACGTTCTGCCATGGCAGCGGAAGTGACGCCCTTCTCGCCTAGGTCCGCACCAGCGCGGTTTCATGGGTGTGCGCGCTTAGATGAAGCTGACGGATGAAGAACAAGCGCTGCGGGCCGGCGCGTTCGGGCGGGCGGCGCAGTGGGCGATCGAGCATCAGATCAAGGTCGGACGCTATCTCGGCGCGCGTGACTTCGTCGCGGTGAGCCAGGCCCACGTCATGGCCGATACCGAGTCGCTCGGCGCGGCCGGGGTCGAATGGCTCGAGCGCATGGCAGACCTGCCGCCGGACGAGCGGCAGGTCCGCATTCCAACCATCACGGATCCGCGCGGCACCGACTTCGCGGCCGCGCATAGGCTCAAGCAGCAGCCCTGGATGGTCGACCTCGAACGCCGCGCGATCGCCGCGCTGGAGGCGCTGGGCATATTGATGACCAATACCTGCATCAACTATCAGACCATCATGCCGCCGGTTCTGGGCGAGCACGTCGCCTACGGCGATACCGGAGTGGTGATCTATTGCAACAGCGTGTGCGGCGCGCGTTCGAACTTCGAGGGCGGGCCCTCGGCGCTCGCCGCCGCGCTGACCGCGCGCACGCCGCGGTACGGCTATCACCTCGAGGAACGGCGGCGGGCGACGCTCGTCGTCACCGTCGGCTGGACGCCACGCGAGCTCAACGACTGGGGCGCGCTCGGCGGCATCATCGGTCGCCTGGCCGGCGACTATTGGCAGGTTCCCGCCATCGTCGGCATCGAACGGGTGCCGACTTCCGATGAGATGAAGCATTTCGGCGCGGCACTCGCGAGCTACGGCTCGGTCGCGCTGTTTCACATGGCCGGCATCACTCCCGAGGCCCGCCGCCTCGACGAGGTTCTCGCCCCGGGACGCACGGTTCGCAGCCACGACGTCGGCGAGGCCGATATTCGCGCATTCCAGGAGAACTACGCTGAGGCGATCGAGACCGTCGATGTGGTGGTGTTCTCGGCGCCGCAACTGAGCCTCGTCGAGATGGCGCAGGTCGCCGGCCTGCTCGATGGCCGCCGCGCCACCATCCCGCTGCTGATTGTCACCAGCCCGCAAGTCAAGCCCGACGCAGATCGCATGGGCTTGACCGCGCGGATCGAAGCGGCAGGCGGGAGCGTGCTCTCCGGCATGTGCTTCTACCAGAGCTACGCCCGTGAAATAGCGGAGGCGAATGGCTGGAAGCGGCTGGCGACAAACTCGGCCAAGCTCGTGAACATCATCGGCGGCTATGGCTACCAGCCCGCGCTCATGTCCATGCAGGCGTGCATCGACGCCGCATGCAACGGCGGCAGACTATGAGAACATCGATGCGTAGGTCATGCCCGGGCTTGACCCGGGCATCCATCGAAAGAAGTAGTTCATTCAAGGGATGGATTGCCGGGTCAAGCCCGGCAATGACGCTGTGGATGGATCGGCGGCAACGGTTGGCGCCATGAGCGGCGAGATTTTCTTTGCGGCGGCCGGCATGGGGCCAAAGGCGCGCGGGCCGGCGCTAGTCGCGAAAGACGGCTTCTCCGCGCGCTACGATCTCGATCGCGTGCGCGGCGTATTTTCGCGCCCCGATCACAAGCTCGCCGGCGAGAGCTATGTCGGCCGGGTGCTCGTGCTCGATGCCGCCAAAGGCGGCGTCGCCACCGCCTGGATGCTGCACGAGATGAAAGCGCGAGGCGTCGTGCCGGCGGCCTTGGTCTTGAACGCCACCAACCCGATCATGGTGCAGGGCGCGGCGCTCGCGGACTTCTCCATGATCTCGGGTTTCGACTTCGACATCACGCAGGTGATCCCGAACGGCGCTTTGGTGGAGGTCGATCCGACCGGCGAGCGGCCATTCATCCGAGTTGCCCGATCGAGCGCGTAGGACGCAACAGCGTGTTGCGCCGATCGTCGATGCACTCCCGGGTCTAGTGTCCCGATTCCGAAGTTCGCATCATTGTGCCGCAGCCTCGTTTGCGAACTTCGGAATCGAAGGACACTAGCAACTTATCGATCTAGTGTGGCTTTGGTTCAGAAGTCCGCATTTCGGACTCGCTGCAAAAATGATGCGGACTTCTGAACCGCCGCACTAGTGACTCTCCGCCGTCACGCCGGCGGCCTTGATCACCGGGGTGATGCGGGCAACCTCGCTCTCGACCAGCTTCTGCAGGCCGGCGGGGCCGCGGTCCGCGCTCTTAGGCGCCGAGCTGCCGAGCTCAACGTAACGCCTTTGAATCGCGGGATCATCGAGCGCCTTGCTGAGCGCGTCCGCGAGCTTTGCGACGATCTCCTTCGGCGTGCCCTTGGGGGCGACCATGGCGTTCCAGGCGCTGAAGATGAAGTCGACACCGGCTTCCCCGGTCGTCGGCACGTCCGGCAAGCTCAAGAGCCGCTCGGGGGCGGCGATGGCATAAACCTTGATGGTGCCGGCCTGGATCTGCGGGATGACATTGAGGGATTGGTCGACCATATAGTCGATCAGGCCGCCCAGGAGGTCGCGGATGGCTGGCCCGGTACCGCGATAGGGCACGAGGTTCGGCGTGAGGCCGAACTTCGCGTTGAAGACGAGGCCCGACACGTGGGAGATCGAGCCAACGCCGGCGTGGCCGTAGGTGAGCTTGGTATTGTTGGCCTTGAGATAGTCGATGAACTCTTTC
>JBKOXY010000140.1:0-1776 GCA_046725125.1 Pseudomonadota bacterium
ACCGCAGAAATTCGGCCTCGGCCTGAAAGAGCTGTGGCAGGTCGCGCCGGAAAAACATCATGCGGGCTTGGTGCAGCACACGTTCGGCTGGCCGCTCGACAACCGCACCGGCGGCGGCTCCTTTCTCTATCATTTCGACGATCGGCTCGTTTCCGTCGGCTTCGTGGTGCATCTCAACTACGAAAATCCCTACCTCTCGCCGTATGAGGAATTCCAACGCTTCAAGACCCATCCGCTGGTGCGCCCAACATTCGAGGGCGGCAAGCGGCTCGCTTACGGCGCGCGCGCTCTGACCGAGGGCGGATGGCAGTCGGTGCCGAAGCTCGCCTTTCCCGGCGGCGCGCTGGTGGGCTGCGCGGCAGGCTTCATGAATGTGCCGCGCATCAAGGGCAGCCACAACGCGATGCTGTCGGGAATGCTCGCGGCCGAGCACGTGGCCGCGGCGCTCAAGGCCGGCCGGGCAAACGACGAGCTCGCGGACTACGAGGCGGCCTGGCGCCCCTCCGCGATCGGTGCCGATCTCTGGAAGGTGCGCAATGCCAAGCCGCTGTGGTCGCGTTTCGGCACATTTTTGGGCATCGCGTTCGGCGGCTTCGACATGTGGACCAACACGGCGGGCTTCTCGCTGTTCGGCACGCTCGGCCACGGCAAGCCCGATTGGGCGGCGCTCAAGCCGGCGGCGCAATGCACGCCCATCGCGTACCCCAAGCCCGACGGTAGCGTCACCTTCGATTGCCTCTCCTCGGTGTTTCTTTCCAACACCAATCACGAGGAGGACCAGCCGGTGCACCTGAAAGTCGCCGATCTCAAGCTGCAAAAGGCGTCCGAGCACGACATCTATGCGGGCCCCTCCGCCCGCTACTGTCCGGCCGGCGTCTACGAATGGGTGGAGGAGGGAGGCTCACCCCGCTTCGTGATCAACGCGCAGAACTGCGTCCACTGCAAAACCTGCGATATCAAGGACCCGAATCAGAATATTACCTGGGTTGCGCCCGAGGGCGGCGGCGGGCCGAACTATCCGAATATGTGAATGGATCCTTGAGCATAAACCTCGCGCCCGTGCTCCGACGAGCCCGGCGATGTGGGCCGATCGGGGCCTCGGCGTCACGATGCTGCCCTTATCGAGGCTTTCAAAGGCGGTGGACATGCCCGATCGGGGCAGTTATTGCGGGCCGGGTCCAAACAGTCCATTCTGCTCAACGCGGCCGCGCCGAGGGCGTTCGTCCGCCAGATGGAGTCGACGAGCCGTGATCTCTTCGCCAGCCTTGCGGCGTGCGGCTGTGGCCGCACTGGCTGCACTCGCTATAACTTGGCCGGGAATGCTCTCCACTCGCGCGCAGGCGCAGGCGCAGTCGCGCGATAGCCTTTCTCGGACCTCGCCTTCGGGCAGCTATCTCGCCGCTCGGCACGCGGGTGGTCAGCGCGACGCCGCGGCGGCGGCGTCCTACTACCGCGCCGCGCTGCGCGGCGATCCCCGCAACAACGAGCTGCTCGGCCGCACCTTCCTGGCGGTTCTGGCCAACGGGGAGATCGACGAGGGGGTCAGGCTCGCCGAGCGCGTTCTGCAGGTCGACAAGAACGATCGCATCGCGCGGCTCGTCCTTGGGGTGCGCGCGATCAAGCAAAAGCAGTATTCGGCCGCGCGCCGCGAGCTCGCCCAATCGATCCGCGGGCCGATCACCGACCTCGCAGCGACGCTGTTGTCGGCCTGGACGATGGCGAACCCGAACGAGGCGAAGCAGGCGACCGACTCCATCGACAAGCTCGCCGGCGCGG
>JBKOXY010000462.1:0-2878 GCA_046725125.1 Pseudomonadota bacterium
GCATCTCTTCGGCGGCGAGGACAACCTTCGCGGCGATCTCCTCGGGCGGATGACGCGGTTGGGCTTTTCGGCACGCGCCGCCATCGCCGCCACCATCGGCGCGGCCTCCGCCGCGGCGCGCTTCGGCGATGCGACGACGGCCGACGCAAATCGCGGCGAGCGCGAACGTCTTGCGCCGTTGCCCCTCGCCGCGCTGCGGTTGCCGGACGAGACGGTCGCCGCGCTGGCGAGGGTCGGCTTGAAACGCATCGGCGACATCCTCGACCTGCCGCGCTCCCCGCTCGCCGCCCGCTTCGGCGCCGATCTCTTGCGCCAGCTCGACCGCGCGCTTGGCCGCGAAGACGAACCGCTCACCCCGCGGCTGCCGGTCGCGCGCTATGTCGCAGAGAGGAGCTTTCACGAGCCGATCGCGCGCGAGGAGGACGTGCTCGCGAGCGTCGAGCGGCTCGCGGCGCGGCTCAAGACGGCGCTGACAGCACGCGGCGAGGGGGCGCGGCGCCTCGAGCTTGCCCTCTTCCGCACCGATGGCGCGGTCAAGTGCATCGCCGCCGGAACCTCGCGTCCGGTGCGCGATCCGCGGGCAATCCGCGCGCTCTTCGTCGAGCGGCTCGCCGCGCTCGGCGACGAGATCGATCCGGGCTTCGGCTTCGATCTGGTGCGGCTCTCGGTGCTCAACGCCGAACCCTGTCCGGACGAGCAGATCGGTCTCGGCACCCGTGAAGATCAGGCCGAGCTCGACCGCCTGGTCGATCGCCTGAGCGCGCGGCTCGGACGGCGGCGGGTTTCGCGGCTCGTCGCCCGTGACAGCCATATCCCCGAACTCGCCGCCGCGGCGGTGCCGGCGCAGATTATGGCGGGCACCGAGTTTGGCTGGGACGCGTTCCGCCGCTTCCGCGCCGAGGCTCAGTTGAGTCCGCGCCCGCTGCGTTTGCTCGCCAAGCCCGAGCCCATCGCGGACGTCTTCGCCCTCGTGCCTGACGGCCCGCCGGTGCGCTTCCGCTGGCGCCGCGCCCTGCACGAAGTGGTTTGCGCGGAAGGACCCGAACGCATCGAAGGCGCCTGGTGGAGCGAAGAGGGCGGCCCCGCGCGCGACTATTTCTGCGTCGAAGACAGGGCGGGGCTGCGCTTCTGGCTTTTTCGCGCGGGGCTCTACCGCGACATGTCGCCGCCGCGCTGGTTTCTCCACGGGATGTATGCGTGACATGCCGCGTTACCTCGAATTCGCCGTCGCCTCCAACTTCTCGTTCCTGCGCGGGGCCTCGCATGCCGAGGAGCTGATGCTGCAGGCGGCGCATATCGGGCTCGATGGTCTCGGGCTCTGCGACCGCAATTCGGTCGCCGGCGTGGTGCGCGCCCATCTCATCAAACGCGAGCAGGGATTGGCGCTCGCCTATCACCCCGGGGCGCGGCTCGTCTTCGCCGACGGCACGCCGGACATCCTCGCCTATCCCCGCGACCGCGGCGCCTGGGGACGGCTCTGCCGCCTGCTCACGCGCGGCAACCTGCGCGCGGAGAAAGGCGAATGCATCCTCTATCGCGATGATTTGCTCGAACACATCGATGGCCTCGAGCTCATTGTGATGGAGACATCGACGTGGGAGCTGGCGTCGCCTCCGCTCTTGCGAAGGCCGCCATCGGCGCCCGCATCCGTCTCTCTCCCCGTCTCGACGCAAGCTGGGCCAAAGGCCGGACTTCGCCTGGTCGCAAGCGCGCAGAAAAAAGCGAGCGCAAACCATCTCCTCGCGCTCCTGCGCGACGCCGCCCAAGGCCGCGTGCGGCTCGCCGCCAACATGCTCTATCGCGGCAATGACCGCGCGCGGCTCATCCGGCGCGCCGCGATCGCGCGCCAAGCCGGCGTGCCGCTCATCGCCGTCAACGACGTGCTCTATCACCACCCCGACCGGCGAGAATTGCAGGACGTGCTCACCTGCATCCGCGAGCACCTGACGATCGACACCGCCGGACGCTGCCTTGCCGTCAATGCCGAGCGCTATCTCAAGCCGCCCGCCGAGATGGCGCGTCTCTTTCGCGATACGCCGGAAGCGATCGAACAAACGCTGGCGCTCGATGCGGCGCTGACCTTCTCGCTGGATGAGCTACGTTATGAATATCCCGAAGAAATGCGCGCGGGTTTCGCGACGCCCCAGGACGCGCTCGTCCATCTGGCCTGGGAGGGCGCGGCCGCGCGCTATCCCGAGGGCATTCCGGACAATGTCCGCCAATCGCTCGACCATGAACTGGCGCTCATCGCCAAGCTCAATTACGCGCCTTATTTTCTCACCGTCCACTACATCGTCAGTTACGCGCGGAGCCAAAACATCCTGTGTCAAGGCCGCGGCTCGGCCGCCAACTCGGCGGTCTGCTACTGCCTGCGCATCACCGACGTCGACCCGCGCGAGGGCCGCCTCCTGTTCGAACGTTTCATCTCCTCGGATCGCGGCGAGCCGCCCGACATCGATGTCGATTTCGAGCACGAGCGGCGCGAGGAGGTGATCCAGCATATTTACGAGCACTACGGTCGCGACCATACCGGCATTGCCGCGACCGTCATCTCCTATCGCGGCCGCTCCGCCATCCGCGAGGTCGGCAAGGTCTTCGGGCTGTCCGAAGACACGATCGGCGCGCTGTCCTCCTCGATTTGGGGCATGGGCGGCGGCGGGGTGCGCACCGCCGAGCTCGTGCGCGCCGGCATCGACGTGAACAGCCCGCGTATGCGGAAAATGCGCGCGCTCGCCGTCGAGATCCAATCCTTCCCGCGCCATCTCTCCCAGCATGTCGGCGGCTTCGTCATCACCCGCAGCCGGCTCGACGAGGTGGTGCCGATCGGCAATGGCGCAATGGCGGACCGCACCTTCGTCGAATGGGACAAGGATGATCT
>JBKOXY010000218.1:0-5484 GCA_046725125.1 Pseudomonadota bacterium
GCACCGCGGCACCGTCGGATTTCTCATGAACGAGTTTCACCCGGACCAGTTGCCGGAACGCCTAGCCAAGGCCCAGGTCACGGTGATCCATCCGCTGCTCATGCGCGCCCACGACAGTGACGGCGACGCGGTGGAGTTTCACGCCTTCAACGACGTTTTCCTCTATCGCCAGACCTATCAGGCGGCGCGGCTGGGCATCCTGATCGACGGCGAGGAGCGGCTCAGCGAACTGGTCGCCGACGGCGTGCTGGTGGCCACCCCGGCCGGATCGACCGCCTACAACCTTTCCGTTCAAGGTCCGATCATTCCGATCAGCGCGCCGCTGATGGCGCTGACTCCGATCAGCCCGTTCCGGCCGCGGCGCTGGCGCGGCGCGCTGCTGCCCGACAGCGCGCGCGTGCGCGTCGACGTGCTCGAGCCGGAGAAGCGTCCGGTCGCCGCCGTCGCCGACCATGACGAGGTGCGCTCGGTCTGTTCGGTCGACATCCAGATGGATCACAGCATCTCCATGCAGATGCTGTTCGATCCGGGGCACAGCCTCGACGAGCGCATTCTGCGGGAGCAATTCGGGTATTGAACATGCGATTGCCTCGGTGGCGAGATGCTCGGCGGCCACGCGAGCGGGCCGGCAGCGGTCGACAGGCCGGGGTGGACGCGCGATAATCGGCGGTCATCGGCGCGGACCGGCATTGCGTCTGCCCCGACTGCGAGACTGAGCCGCGACCCATGTTCTCGAAACTCAAAGCGGCCTGGAGCCGCCTCGCCGGTGGCGAAGGACGCGAGTCCGACGGGCCGCCCGCGCCAGCCGTTGAATACAAGGGCTACCGCATCCGGCCGACCCCGTACCGGAACAACGGCCTCTACCAGACCGCCGGGATCATCGAAAAGGACACCCCGGAAGGCGTGAAAGCACACCGCTTCATTCGGGCCGATACCCATCAGGGCAAGGACGATGCGATTGCCTTCGCGATCTCGAAGGCCAAGCAGATCATCGACCTGCAAGGCGACCGTATCTTCACGCAATCCAACGGTTGAGGGCGGCAGCGGCACGGCCAGTCACGTCGCAGGAGCAGCGTATCACGCTGCGCTGCTTCAAATGGCGTCACGCCTTGCGATGATGGTGCATTCGGGCGGCCGGTGGAGGAACCGATGACGAGATGCTTGAATGCGGCCACCGCAGGTTTGCTGGGAGTGCTGGGTGTGATGACGCACGCACCGGCCCGAGCCGCCGAGATCGTCGTTTTGACCAATTTGGGCGTGGTGTCCGCGGTGCGCGACCTCGCGCCCGCCTTCGAGCGCGCGAGCGGCCACAAAGTCATCGTCAGCTTCGAGCTGGGCAGTGCGATGATGCAGAAGATCAATTCCAACGCGCCGGCGGATCTGGTCACCCAGACCCCCGACGTGATCGATAGCCTCATCAAGCAGGGCAAGGTCGTGGGCGAGCGCGTGGACTTCGCCCGCGCGGGGATTGGCGTCGCCGTAAAAGCCGGAGCGCCCAAGCCCGACATCGGCAGCGCCGACGCCTTCAAGCGCTCGATGCTCGCCGCCAAATCGATCGCCTATTCGCGCGCCGGCGCGAGCGGCGTCTATGTCGCGAACCTGATGGAGCGGCTCGGCATCGCCGACCAGGTCAAGGACAAGGTCAAGCTCGTCGACGGCGTTCCCGTGGCCGAGCTGGTAGCGAAAGGCGACGTCGAGATCGGCATGCAGCAGATCAACGTCATCCTGCCCGTCGCCGGTATCGATTACGTCGGTCCGCTGCCGTCCGAGCTGCAGGGGTACGTCGTGTTCGCCGCCGGGATTTTGGCGGTTTCGAAAGCACCGGAAGCGGCGCTGGCCATGGCGAGGTTCATGGCTGCGCCCGAGGCCGCGCCGCTCATCCGCAAGAGCGGCATGGAGCCGGCCGCACATTGACGGCGTCGGTCGCACGCAACAAATGTTCAGCGCGCGGTCGCGTCACCGCTGGTGACGACGGCGGTGACGTTGGTCGGTTTTGCGGCATCGGCGGGATGTCGCCGCACGCGACCGTGCGAGATTGCTCCCGATCCGCTCGGTCTCACCGTAAAGGCGGCAATCGGCTGGACCTGCCGGGGCGATCGGCCTAGGCTTTGGCGGCTTTACGTAAGCACGCCATCAGGCGGTCGCTCCGCGCCGCACACCTCATGGAGGAAGGCGATGGCTCAAGACACCGAGCTGCGCCGCCACAAGCGCGGCGGCATCTATTTCGACGATTTCGTGGTCGGCCATCTCTACGAACACCCGCTCACGCGCACGGTCACGCAGATGGACAACATGCTGTTTTCCAACATGACGCTGAACCCGCAGCCGTTGCACATCGATCGCCATTTCTGCGAGCAGGAGACCGAGTGGGGCCAGCCGCTGATGAATTCGCTGTTCACGCTGGGACTGATGATCGGCATCATGGTCAACGACCTCACCGTCGGCACCACCATCGCCAATCTCGGCATGACCGAGGTGAAATTTCCTCACCCGCTGTTCGAGGGCGACACGGTGCACGTCACCACCGAGGTCATCAGCAAGCGCGAGTCGACGTCGCGGCCGGGCGCCGGGATCGTCGAATTCCACCACCGTGCCTATAACCAGGACAACAAGCTCGTGGCCGAATGCCGGCGCCAGGTTTTCATGCGCATGCGGCCGCGGTGATGCGTTCGCTGCTCTTCGTCCCGGCCGATGACGGAAAAAAGCTCGACAAGGCGATGGCGAGCGGCGCCGACGCGGTGATCGTCGATCTCGAAGATTCAATCCCTGCGCAAGGCAAGGCCGATGCGCGCATGCGCGCGGCGGCTTTCATCACGGATGCCGTCAAAGCCGCGCAGCGCCCGCGCCTCCTGGTTCGCATCAACGGATTTGCCACCGGCCTCGCCGACGCCGATCTCGACGCCGTCGTGCCCGCGCGTCCCGACGCCATCATGCTGCCGAAGGCAGAAGGCGGCGCCGATGTCATTCGTGCCGACGCGAAGCTGCTGGCGCGTGAGGCGATCGCGGGCTTGCCCGACGGTTCGATCAAGATCGTGGCGATCGCGACCGAGACCGCGACCGCGTTGTTTCTCGCCGGCACGTATGGCGGGGCGAGCGCCCGGCTCGAGGGACTGACCTGGGGAGCCGAAGACCTTTCGGCCGAGCTCGGCGCGGAGGCGAACCGCGACGGCGACGGCCGCTTCCTCGACCCTTACCGGCTCGCGCGCGCGCTCTGCCTTGCCGGCGCCGCGGCGGCGCGGGTGCAGGCCATCGATACCGTCACGGTCGACTTCCGCAATGCCGCGGCGCTGCGCCGCGAGACCGAGGAAGCGCGCCGTGACGGCTTTACCGGCAAGATGGCGATCCATCCGGCGCAGGTGCCCGTCATCAACGAGGTGTTCACGCCGTCAGCGGCGGCGATCGCCGAGGCGCGCGCCGTGGTCGCCGCGTTCGACGCCAATCCCGGCAAGGGCACGGTCGGCATCGGCGGGGTGATGTACGACCGCCCGCATCTCGAACGTGCCCGGCAGCTGCTCGCACGGGCGACGGCGGCGGGGATCCCCTCGTAACGAGGTAGGGCGGGGCAGCGGCCGGCAAGCGTTCTCACGCAAAGAGCGATTGCGCCTTTGTCCTCCCTACGCTTGCTATTTCTTTTTCCCGTACACCGCGTTCGGATCGAACGTCCTCTCGCCGTCGTGAAATTCGAGCGTCACCGCGCCGGCCTTGCCCAGCGGCACCGCACGGTAGAAGCACGAACGCCGGCCGGTGTGGCAGGCGCCGGCGCCCTCCTGCTCGACCTTGATCCACACCGCGTCCTGGTCGCAATCGATGCGCATCTCGACCACGCGCTGCGCGTGGCCGGAGGTTTCGCCTTTACGCCAAAGGGCTCGACGGGTGCGGCTGAAATACCAGGCTTCCCCGGTCGCGATCGTCTGTCGCAACGCCTGCGCGTTCATGTGGGCGACCATCAACACTTCGCCCGATCGCGCGTCGGTCGCAACGCAGACGATAAGTCCATCGGCGTCGAATTTCGGCGCAAAGGCGCGACCCTCCTCGACCTCGTCGGTGGAACTGCGTGGGGCGAAGGGTGAAAGTTCGTCGGACAAGGAAAGCCTCGCGCAAAATCCAAGTTTCCTCGCCCGCATAAGCCGGCGATCTGCTCATCGCCCGCTGATCACAGATCGGCGGTCATGGGTCCCCGCTTTTCGCGGGGATGACCCGTGGAGCCAGCGACGCCTGTGAGACGCGGGCGGCGCATTATATCGGGCTCTTGCGCGGGAACGATGCCCCACCTGCGCGGGGCATCACCTTCGGCTGCGGTGCTGGGCCCGGTGCAGCCGCCGCGGCTCAGCGATCGGTCCCGCGTACCATGGTGATGAAGCGGACCTGATCGTCGGGATTGTCCCGAAAGCTGCCGGTAAACTGCGTGGTAATGGTGGACGATCCCGGCTTCTCCACCCCGCGCAGCGACATGCACATGTGCTCGGCCTCGATCATCACCGCCACGCCACGCGGGCTCAAGATCTCCTCGATGGCGGTGGCGATCTGCGAGGTCATGTGCTCCTGCGTCTGCAGCCGTCGCGCATAGACGTCCACGAGGCGGGCAAGTTTCGAAAGTCCGACCACTCGGTCCACCGGCTTATAGGCGATGTGCGCCTTGCCCGTGAACGGCATCATGTGGTGCTCGCAATGTGAGTTGAAGGCGATGTCGCGCACCAACACCAAGTCGTCGTACCTGCCGATCTCGCTGAACGTGCGTTCGAGCACGTCGACAGGGCATTCGCGATAGCCGCTGTATAGTTCGTCATAGGCGTCGATCACGCGCTTGGGCGTATCGCGCAGCCCCTCGCGATCAGGATTATCGCCGGCATAGGCGATGAGCGTGCGCACCGCCGCCTGCGCTTGCTCGCGCGTGGGCTTGGGCACGACCCCCTCGGGGGCCGCGCGCACGTGGTCGGACAGGGTCGGCTGGTCGGCCGGAGACGATTTGGGCCAAGGCTTGACGACAGCATCCATCGCGGTCTCTCCGTTCGACCGGCTTTGAGGCCGGGGGTGTCACCGGGGCGGCCGCATCAGTCATACGCGCTTTGGAGGATTCGACCCATGCGCGACGACCGGACGCCGCATTCCCATTTTACATGGCTTTGTTAGGAGGCTGCGCTCCCGTGCAGAGCCTGCCGCCGGCTCGCAAGCCTTCTTGCTCGCGCCGGCGGGCCGCTCCCTATATATTCCTTCGTGGGGAGCGCGCAATCGCGTTGCCGCGTCGTCAACCGTCGTCAAAGCTCATGTTGAACGAGGTCTACAACAGCCGAATTCTCGAACTGGCCGGGAATATTCCCCGGCTCGGCCGCCTCGACAATCCCGACGCCACCGCGACCGCCCATTCCAAGCTTTGCGGCTCGACCGTTACCGTCGACCTCAAGATGGACGGCGACACGGTCACCGACTTCTCCCATCAGGTGAAGGCTTGCGCGCTGGGCCAGGCCTCCTCTTCAATCATGGCGC
>JBKOXY010000447.1:0-5352 GCA_046725125.1 Pseudomonadota bacterium
CTCGACGTCGTCTACAATCATTTCGGCCCGGAAGGTAACTATCTCCACCATTACGCGCCGACATTCTTCGCGTCTGCTCATACGCCGTGGGGCCACGCCATCGATTATAACATTCCACAAGTCCGCGCCTTCGCGATCGGCAATGCGCTCCACTGGCTCGAGCGCTATCGTTTCGACGGCCTTCGGCTCGACGCCGTTCATGCCATCGTCGAAACGGGACGGCCCTCGGTCCTCTATGACCTGAGCCGCGTGGTTGGGCACTTCGCTGCCGCCACTGGGCGAATGATCCATCTCGTCCTGGAGAACGACGATAACCGTGCGAGCTTCCTCGATCCGTGCGCCAATCCTTCGGAAGGCAAATATCGCGCGCAATGGAACGACGATTACCATCACGCGTGGCACCGCCTGCTGACGGGAGAGGACAGCGGCTATTATCGGGATTACGCACCGGATCCGCGCCGTCACATCGCGCGCGTCTTATCCTCAGGCTTCGCCTATCAGGGCGAGGCCTCGCCTCACCGGCATGGTCGAAGTCGCGGTGAAGTATCGGCTGCCTTGTCACCGCTGGCTTTCGTCAATTTTCTGCAGAACCATGACCAAATTGGAAATCGTCCCTTGGGGGATCGTCTTGCGCCCCGCGTCCCCGAGGCTGCTCTCGCGGCGGCACTCGCCATCACGCTGCTTGCTCCGATGCCCCCGCTCTTGTTCATGGGAGAAGAATGGGGGTCAACGCAGCCGTTTCCCTTCTTTTGCGATTTCCAGGGCGCACTGGCGGATGCGGTGCGCAAAGGCCGACAAGAGGAATTCAAGTCGGCCTATGCCGAACCGGGCGATGGGGTTCTGGACCCGCTCGACGAAGCAACGTTCCGCTCCGCGGTGCTCGATTGGGATGCGCGCACGACGTTGGAGGGCCGCAGGCGGCTCGCGTGGATCCGCGAGCTGTTGACGACGCGACGCCAGGAGATCGTGCCGCAGCTTGCCGGCGCAAAGTTTCTCGCCGCCCGATGCGAGCAACGTATCCTGAGCGCGAATTGGTTACTCGCCGACGGCAAGACGCTCAGAATGCTTGCCAACCTCGCCGATGACGGCGCCGAGCTGCCCCGCAACTTTCGACCGCTGCGACCGATTTGGGGCGGCGATCCGCCGGCAACGCTGCCGCCGTGGTCGGTGTTCTGGAGCATCGGAGAGGGATGATGCCGCCCTCGGTGCCGCTTGCGACTTACCGTCTCCAATTCACTCCGAAGTTCGGCTTCGACCAAGCGGCCGCGCTGGTGCCGTATCTCAAGGCCCTTGGCATCAGCCATCTCTACGCTTCCCCATTCCTCAAGGCGCGTTCGGGCAGTCCGCACGGATATGACGTGGTCGACCACAATTCGTTCAACCCCGAGCTCGGCGGCGAGGATGGGTTTCGGCGCCTGTCCGCCGCGCTCGATGCGGCGGATATCGGGCTGATTCTCGATTTTGTGCCCAACCACATGGGCGTTCACTATGCCGACAATCCGTGGTGGCTCGACGTCCTGGAATGGGGACCGAAATCCCCCTGCGCTGCTTCGTTCGACATCGATTGGCAGACCCTGCCGGCGCACCCCGGCGGCGGCGTCCTGATCCCCGTTCTTGGAACGTCCTATGGTGAGGCGCTGGAACGCGGTGAAATCGAGCTGCGATATGATGCAGCGGAAGGCAGCTTCTCGGCCTGGTATTACGAGCATCGGCTCCCAATCGCTCCTAGCCGTTACGGCGAGATTTTGCAGAAAGCCGTATTGGAAACCGGCGCGGGCGAGCTGCCGGCGGGCCGCAAGCTGCTCGAATTGGCGGCGCGGTATCGCGGCCCGCATAATCCCCCGCGTCACGAGGCACCGGCCTTCAAGGCCGAACTCGCGTCCATCGTCGACGGCAAGGACGTGATCGACCGCGGGCTGCGGGCTTATCAACCGACTCACCAACCCGGGGCGATTCTCGCCCTGCATCACTTGCTCGAGCGCCAGCACTATCGGCTCGCGCATTGGCGACTTGCCGGCAGCGAGATCAACTACCGGCGATTTTTCGACATCAACACGCTCGCTGGGCTGTGCGTGGAAGACCGCGGCACCTTCGACGCCATTCATGGGCTTGTCCGCCGCCTCGTCGCGGAGGGCTGCCTGCACGGGTTGCGGCTCGATCACATCGATGGGCTGCGCGATCCGCATCAGTATTTCCGCCGGCTGCAACGGCTCATCGACGTCGCGCGGTCCTCAAACAGCAGACCGTTCTACGTCGTGGCCGAAAAGATTCTGGCCGACGGAGAGCGCCTGCCTCGCTTCGCTGGAGTTGCCGGCACGACAGGCTATGAATGGCTCAACCTCATCTCACGGCTGCTTCTCGACGATCGCGGGCTCGCCACGCTCGAGCGAACCTGGCACGACGTCAGTGGCGATGAGCGCAGTTTTGACACCTTTCTCATCGAGGCCAAGCGTCGCGTGATTGCAAATATTTTGGCGAGCGAGTTCACCGTATTGACGCGTTTACTCACACGGATCGCCGCCGGCCACTACACCACACGCGACTATACCGCCGAGCGCCTGCGCGCCGCGTTCGAGCTGTTCATCTTGCATTTTCCGATCTATCGAACCTACGTCACTGCGTCAGGTCCAAGCCGCGAGGATCGTGCGATTATCGAGGGGGCGCTCGCCGATGCTCGTGCCGATTGGTTCGGTTCGGACTTCGGGATTTTCGATTTCCTGCGCGATGCGTTGACGCTCGATCTCATTGCCCAGGGGCGCGCTGGCCACAGCATTGCGCGCGACCGCCGCTTCGCATTCAAGGTTCAGCAATTCACCGGTCCGATGATGGCAAAGTCCCTCGAGGATACCGCCCTCTATCGCTTTCATCGCCTTTTGGCCCTCAACGAAGTCGGTGGCGACCCCGCCGCCGGCGGGTTGTCAGTGGCGAGTTTTCACGAGCGCATGCAGGAGCGTGCCGCCAAATGGCCGCATGGCCTGACCGCAACTGCAACGCACGACACCAAGCGCGGCGAGGACGCCCGTGCGAGAATAATCGCCCTCTGCGAGCTCGCCGACGCGTGGACGCGAAATGTGCAGCAGTGGCGGCAGCTCAATGCCAAGCTGGTCATCTCTTTGGGACCGTCGCGGATACCCTCGCCGGGGCACGAATACATGCTCTATCAGGCGCTGCTTGGCGCCTGGCCTCTGGCCGGCATCGATGCGAGCTTCGTCGAGCGGGTTCAGGCCTACGCCATCAAAGCCGCCCGCGAAGGCAAACAGCAGACGAGTTGGCTCGCGCCCAATGAACGTTACGAGGCGGGTCTTAAAGACTTTCTTGATCGTCTTCTCGATCGCGAACAATCCGCAAGCTTCATCGAAGCCTTTGATGCATTCGCGCGCCGCGCGGCGTTGATGGGGGCCCTCAACAGCCTCGCGCAGTTAGTCCTGAAGGCAGCCATGCCGGGCATCCCCGATTTCTATCAGGGCACCGAATTCTGGGACCTGGCGTTGGTGGATCCCGACAACCGGCGACCCGTCGACTTCGCCGCACGAACATGCGCGCTCAACTCGATCGGCGAGCCGCCGGATTGGCGTGCGCTTGCGAGCACATGGCCAGACGGCCGCATCAAGTTTGCCTTGATGCGCCACCTTCTTGCGCTGCGACAGCGACTTCCGGACGTCTTTACCAACGGATCCTATCGTCCGCTCGTCGTCGTCGGTCCGAACCGCCACGAGATCGTCGCGTTCGCACGGCTCGGCGAACAAAACGCCGTTATCGTCGCGAGCGGACGGCTATTTGGCCGCGCGACGCAGGGCGGCCGGCGATGGCCGCCCGGCCAAGCTTGGAATGCATCGGTATTGGCCGAAGGTTTTTCCGCAATGCGCACCGTACTCGCGGTCGAGAAAACGATGACGGGGCCCAGTTTGGCGGCTGCGGACTTGTTCGATGTTCTGCCAATCGCCGTTCTGCAAGCACGATATGCGCCAGCCAAGCGCGAACGGCCGAGAACTAAGGTCAGCGCCGCCGCCAAATAAGCGGGCGCGCAAGCGTCATAGGAAAGAAAGGGGCCGTCCGGGATCTCGCGTGGGGGCCGGACGGCCTCGCGGACGTCGTGCCGACCGACCAAGGGTCGGTTCCCTCCCTCCGCCGAAATCGCTAGGTACGCGAGATGACAGATTCGGGCAACCGGAAGCTGACAAATAGTTTCTCAATTTCAACAGCTGCCTTGCAGATCAAGGTTATAGCAGTTGTTCGGTTCCGCGCCGGCAGGTTCGGCGCCGGAACCGAATGCGGGGTTGGGGGTTGGGGTGATGGGTGAGGCAGGAGACTTCAAGTGTCTCACCCGTGTCAAACTCGGGCCCCGTCCCTCTAAGACGGGGCTTTTCTTTAGAATCAAGCGAGAGCCCCGCTGCTCTCCCTCCTAGGCTCGCTGGCGACCGCTCTCCGTTACTTGTACTTGGAGGATTTCCGACAGGCGGCACGACCCGAGACCTACTGGTTTTTCACTACCTTGATGTGGTGCCGCTGGCCGGCAGTAGCCAGTTGACGCAATCGGAGTGCATGCTCGGCCAGCCATGACTCCGCTCCGCAATGTGGCTAAGTCCTGCTCGCCAACCGCCCGACCTACACGTTGTTGCATCTACAAATCGTCGAAGCAGACGGGCAACTTACCCGCGGTATGTAGCAAGCGGGCCACACTGCTGGGCAATGTGGATCGGACTAACAGAAAGCCGCGCTGCGGTCGGAACTGACCAAGCGGCTGGATGTTAAGCGTCCGTGCATTCGGGCCCGGGGGGACATGATCGGAACACCGCTCCCGAATACTTTGGATTGATGGGCGTCGCACACGGGCCGCTGCGAAGGCGCCACAGTGGAAAAGGCCGTGCCGTTCCCGAGCGACCGCCCGTCGATCCTAGCCCTTTTTCGTTTCGCTGCGCTCAATCCAGCTTGCGGGGGATCGATCACGCGACGAGGCGTTGGGATCTCGCGCGCCCGATTGGTGACGATGACAAGGCCGGCCAACTGAAGCAGCCTATTCTTCCTTCTTGGGCTGGTTCTGCCGCAGCGGATGCGGTCGAGATCAGGAATGTAGCGGTAGTCCCACTTCCGCTGCTCGGCCGCGCCGACGAGGTGATCGAATAAGCAGTGGGATTTTGCTGCGCTGCGTTCGGTCGCGATTGGCACAAAGCGGACCGACCGAGATATCTGCCTGTTTGTCCGCTTTCGGAGGATGCTGTCGAAAAAAGCTTGAGAACGTCGCCGAACAGTGATTCCGCTGATTCCGTGGATCACGGCCTCGGAGGCGGCGATGATGGGTCGGCGGTGCGGCGATCAGGCAAGCCTTTTCTATCAGTTCCGTCTCGATGATCG